>JAQWQB010000113.1 GCA_029245065.1 Flavobacteriales bacterium
CAGCTAAGCATGTAGAAACCTTATACTTTCCTTGTTTGGACGCGGGTTCGACTCCCGCCAGCTCCACTATTGAGTTTAGAGTGAAGAATTTCTTTGCTCGAAACTCTATTTTCTTTATGTCCCACGAGCTAGGCTCGTGTCTACAAAACCAGGAACTCTTCAACCCTTGCTTTCTGCTCTTTAATTCCCGCGAGCTAGGCTCGTGGCTAAAAAATCAAGTACTCTCAACCCTTGCTTTCTATTCAACGTAAAAACTATCATAAACGTAGTTCCCCGTCAAGGTCACAGCGCCTTCCTTGTCATAGAACGTTCCAGGCCCATGGAAGCTTCCTTGGAAGGCTTCAATTGAAGCAGCAGGTTTCCCATCGACGTAATTTTCAATGAGCTGTCCATCATACTCTCCGAATCTGTATTGAACAGATGACCAAAGTGTTCCGTCCATTCCGAATTCCATAAAGTCACCTTCAGCCATTCCTTCGGCGTAGTTTGATATGTAATGTTCTTGGCCATTTTCAAAGCTCAGCGTCCATGTGCCATCACGCATCCCATTCTTCAGTGAAAAACGCAGGCTTTCATTACCATTTTGATAGTAACAAACCACTTCCCCTGTTTCGTTTTTAGGAAAATCTACTGTTTTCTTATCTCCAGAAGCATCTAGGTAGCTGTATGCAACAAGTGTTGAATTGATGTAAATCAGTTCAGCGCCAATTTCACCTGTGCTTGAGAAATAGGTTGTTTTACCATGCAACGAGCCGTTGGCAAAGTTGCGTTCAGAATATAATTCTCCTGTTTTTGAATAGAACTTTTGAACTCCATGCATGACACCATCTTTGTACGTATCAACTCGCATCAATGATCCGTCAAGTGCGTATTTCTTCCACTCACCAACACGGTCTCCCCATTTGTATTCTCCTTCCAAGCGAAGTTGGCCATTGTCATAGAAGGTTTTGTACGCTCCCTCTGTCAAACCATCTATCTCAGTTTGTTTGCGCAGAACTGTTTTATTCGGAGAATACCAGACAGCTTCCCCAACCATAAGACTGTTCTTTAGTTTGGTTTCCAAATAAACTTCACCATTCGGGTGTGTTAATCGGTAATCAGTTTCTCCTTTCTCGGCGATGAATTTATCTGTGATTTTTCCTCCTGTATTGAACGAAACAACACGATCAATTACGTCCATCTCATAGTAGATAACACGTCTTTTATTTCCATTCGCATAGTAAATCGTCTTAGGGCCGTTCAACGTCCCGTCGATTAAAAACACCTCTTCGGCAAGGTTTCCAAAAATATCATAGGCCTTCACTACGCCATTAGTTCTTCCTTCGTGGTAGTAACCACTTTGTTGTAGTTGACCATTTCTGTAGTACTTTTCATAGCGCCCTTTCAACGTGTCTTGATCATAGAAGTACATGGATGAAGGTGCGCCATTGTAATGGTAGTTTGTTGAAACGCCTACCCGCATTCCGTCTTCGAATTTATTCACATCAGAGAGCACTCCGTTGTAGAAATATTCCTTCCATTCACCATCTTTTTCTTTTCCTACGATATTTCCCTCCATGGAACAATTACGCAAGTTGTTGTAACGCTTGAATTCCATTTGTCCTCCATAAGTTGAAGCCTCATAAATAATTGAACTATCAGGCGCATAAACCTGAAGCATGATGGGAACATCTTTCTTGTACTTCACATACATCACTGTCTTTCCGCCAAAATCCAAGGTTTGTTCCACACCATTGAGCATACCTTTTGAGTATTTCGTGAACTCTTGCAATGAACCATCATTATAGTAGTTGTACCACACTCCATGTTTTGACCCTTTGGAATACTTCCCTTTTTCAATCACATTTCCTTTATCATTCACCCACGTCCATTCCTTGTGCCGGAGGTTTTTACTCATTGGACCAGAGGCAACTTTATTTCCATCTTCATCGAAAAAAGTGGCCGATCTTCCTCCAAGTTGATAACTGTATGCAATTTCACCATTGCCATGGTATTGACTTTTCACAATCTCATCTGTTGCCCCTGCAGCTTTGTAGGTGGTCATGCTTTTATTACCTGAAGCATTGTAGTAGGTGAATTCCAAAGCTCCATACTTATTCGTTTTGTAGGTCATAGATTGCTCACCGTTCCATCCGAAGGTTGTCACTTCTTTGATTCGACCGTACGAATCAGGTTCTGCTTCTAAGACTAGGTTTCCATTGGCGTCCCATCTTGACAGTGTTCGAATCAATTTACCTGAATCCCAAACTTGCTGTTCCAGACGATTCCCTCGTGTATCATAGATATCCAACATATCATCGAGTCTTCCCGTCTTGAAAAAAGCGGTCATCTTCACTTGTCCATTGAGGTGGTAAAAAATGAATTCCCCATCCGGAATCTCGTCTTTATAATTCCCAACCGAAACCAGCATTCCATTATCATAATTGAAATCCTTTTTCTTCCAAACACCGTCAATTTTAACCCTTTTCTTTTTGGTAGATGACGTAATTTGAGTTTGAATAATATTCTTGAATGCTAACGCTTTTGAGGCGAACAAACGTTGTTGCTTTTCAGCCTCTTCTCCTTCCAGTCCAAACACCGGCAAAATCACCATTCCGTTCAGTTGTCTTTCCTCCAGAATATTCGCGAAAAAAGATTTATACATTTCCAGCATCTCATTTTTACTGTCACTCTGATCATCAGCCAGTTCCTGCGCTACGTATGTCAATGGAGCAACATAAGGTTGATCAACTTGAACCGATATTGATGGCGCTTCTCCTTCACTATCCTCATTCTTAAGGACTACATCTGAAGTACTCCATTTTTGAACATGTGCAAACAATGCGCTTTCAGTGCCATCAAAACGTTTGTTTTTTTCAGCGCTTAAATCACATATACTGTTTAATCTATCGACGTCCGATTCTGAAATATCCTCTTGTATATATTTCGCACAAGTAGCAGCATAAGCAGCGCTGACGGCCAGCGTATACTTCTCATGATAGTAAGCAAAATCAGCTAATCGATAGTGGGCCTCTGCATCGTACGGATTGATTTCAACCGCTTTCTCATAAGATGCTAGTGCGTCAGCCGGCTTGTCTAGTTGAAGCAACAAGTCTCCTTCGATCACATGCGCACGAGAAATATTAGCGTACTTGTCTATGAACGAATCCATAGCAGTTTGCACTTCTTTTGGTTCACTCATTTTGAGACCTATTCGGACCTCATGCAAATCTAGTTTGTGTGCGTGATTCTTTTCGCCAATTTCATCCAGCATCTTCTGTGCAGAAGCAACATCTCCAAGTCGAAAATGAGCAATTGCCTTTTGCGCTACCGCATCCAAATACAGGGTATCTCCAGGGTGAATCTTACCCAATTCCATAAGTGCACTTTCTGGCTCATTCTGAGCTAGTTTTTCGATGGCATCGTTGTAAAATTGTTGGTAATCTGGAATAGCATCGCCTATTTCTTGGGCGTTCAAAGAGAAGGTGATTAGGCCAAAAGCCAAACTGCAAAGGAGGTTGCGCACTTGCATGGTAGTTTAATTCTAAATGATTAGGCAATCAAAATACAAACGGAATTTCAAATAATAGCTATCAACTAAAATTTCGTTCTAAAATTTAACAGACTGAACATCTGTGACATTTGTGACACACAATGCCCACGTGAATCACGAACTTTGTACAAAGCATTGATTATGTTCTGGAAGAAGAAAGAAAAAGCACCTAATTCGCACGCGTTAGCAATTACTGAAGATAACTTCAAAGAAGTTGTAATGCAATCAGATAAGCCTGTTCTAATTGATTTTTGGGCAGCTTGGTGTGGACCATGTAAAATCATTGGTCCAATTATAGACGAACTCTCGGGAGACTTTGAAGGCAGAGCGGTCATTGGAAAAATCAATACGGAACAGCAACAACGACTGGCAGCCACTTTTCAAATCAGGAGCATTCCAACGTTAATGGTCTTTAAAGATGGAAAAATGGTAGAACGTTTTTCAGGCGTGGTCCCTAAACCAAACTTGGAAGAAATCATTGAAAGCTACATCGATGCGTAAATCTTAGTTGTTCTTGTGAAAAACTCCTGAGCACTTTAATCGATATCGCTCAAAGTTGGAATAGATTTGTACATCTTAACCAATAACTGCTATGAACAAGTACGTTTTCCTGCTTCTTGGAATTCTCCTGACAATGGGATGTATCAAAGAGGAGTACCGTCTGGATGAAAATCTCCAGGTAGAAGGCCTTGACCCGAGCTTCGCCATTCCTTTGGTCAATACCACACTTAATTTAGGGAACCTCGAATCTGAATTTGATTCCCAGAACTTCGTCTACAATGAGGACGAAGAGACCTTCGCCCTCGTTTACTCTGAAGACCTCTTTCGTGTAAGGGCGAACGACCTTTCACTGCTCGAAAGTCAAAACCTCGGTTTCGACTATACCTTGGATGCAGGAGAAGCAGCTGCCATTTCTTCGCTTCCCAGCGGAAGTTCTACTTCGTTGGATGAAGTGAACACCATTGACTTCAATGTCGAAAATGGGGCCGAATTGGACAGCGTTGTGTTCACCGGTGGCGGACTTGAAATCAACGCAAGTTCTACCATTCCTCACAACCTTGAACTTTCATTTACGATTCCGTCATTGACCTTGAACGGTATTCCCTTTTCGAGTGTTATTGATCTTTCCTACCCAGGAAATACACCCTTTTCGGATGATGCCTCTTTCGATCTGACTGGGTACGTGTTGGACTTGACGAATGGCGGCGTAACCAACAATCAATTCGATGTTGAATTAACAGCCAACATCACAACTACCGGAGAACAAACCGATGCCGGTGATTTCATCGACTTCGCCATTGATCTCGATGTTTCTGAGTTCGAAGGGATTTATGGTTACTTCAGCCAATACGAAATAGAAACGCAGGTAGATACCCAATTCGTTGACTTGTTCAAGGACTTGAATGGTGGTATTCTTCATTTCGCTGATCCACGTATTGACTTAACCATTACCAATTCAACAGGCATTCCCGCCGGCGTTGAATTCAGCGGAGTCTTCGCCCCAGAAAACAATGTGGACCAACAAATGGGCGGACCGGACCTAAGTAATTTCCCTGTTATTGCAGCGGCGAATTTTCTTGGAGACGAAGTCATCACCACGCATTCATTCACCAATGCAGGTACCTCTCCTACCCTCACAGAAATACTGGATGAAGGACCTTTCGAACTCATTTACACCAGTACATTAACAACGAATCCTGAAGGCCCAATTCAGAACTTTCTCCAAGACACAAGTGAGGTGAGCTGCAGGGTAGACATGATTCTTCCATTCTTCGGGTTTGCCGACAACTTCTCGCTAAAAGACACTTCTTCATTGGATATCTCCGCGGAACTTGGCGTGGGCGATGAAGAAGAACTCGATTGGGAGGATGTAGAGAAAGTAACAATCAGGCTTATCGCCACCAACGGCCTTCCCATTCAATTAGAGGGGCAGCTCTACTTCACCGATTCGTTGCACAATGTGATTGATTCACTCTTTAACAATCAGTACGAAGCCATTTTCCAGCAGGGATTTGTCGATTTTTCACTTCCTACGAATGATCCGAATTACGGAAGAGTACTTACTCCAACCCAGAAAATAACCGATGTTGTCATTTCAAGGGATAAGCTGAGAAAGCTTGTTGACGAAGAAGCAACACGCATCATACTTACTTCAAGAGCCAATACAAACGCTGCTAGCAATGGAGAAATTGTTCGATTCTATCCAGAGTATAATTTGAAGCTCAAAGTATCAGCCAAAATAGACACCGACATATCTATCAACGAATGAAAAAGCACTTAACACCTATCCTCTTTGGCTTGGGAGTGCTTTTGTCACTTCCTTCTTTGGCCCAACAAGACCTAGTTTTGCGCTCAATGGATGCCGTACCTCAGCATATGTACGGTAACCCCGCCAGCAGACCTGTGTCACGGCTGAACATCGGTTTGCCTTCCATGTCTTCGTTGTACGTTAGGCATGAGAATACCGTTTACAACCCGTTTCATCTTTTTGAAAACAAGGGAAATTCGACGGCTCTCCGTACCCAGCATTTTCAAGACTATGTAAGAGACCTCAATTTCATTGGTGCAGAATCTGCTGTTGATCTGTTGTCTTTCGGGTTTGCCGTTGGCGAAAAGAATTACTTCAGCTTTAGCATTCGCGAGCGCATGCAAGCCAGACTCACTTTGCCTGGAGACATGATTCGTTTTCCTTTCACAGGGAATGGGAGTTTTAATGAACTAGACAATGGAACGCTCGATTTTTCAGGGTTTCGATTGGGCTTAAATCACTACCGTGAAACGGCTATTGGATGGCAACATCAATTGAACGATGACTGGAGCATTGGTGGTCGTTTTAAAATCCTCTACGGTTATGAAAACATCGACACCAAGACGAGTAACATCAAGTGGAAAACCGATGAAACCACCTATGACTGGGAATTGACGGGTGAAATGGATGTTTATTCATCAGGTGTTTACATGTTGACAGACTCCTTGGATGACAATTCGGATATCGAACGAGAAGAGATTGAAAACTACCTTACCAAGCGTAAGAACAGAGGCTTTGCCATTGACCTTGGTGCGGTGCGCCAGATTGGCGATCGTATTTCCGTGAACGCCAGTGTGAATGACCTCGGATACATTAAATGGAAATCTTACACTAAAAATTTCGATTCGGAAGAAGGGGCATTTACCTTCTCTGGACTAGAACTCACAGAACAAACACTCGCAGCTGATTCCGCTTTTAGCGATAGCCTTGATGTGGTTATTGACGATTTGGTGGACCGGTTGGAAAACAGTTTCTCAGCATCAGACAATGAATCATCCTACCGATCGGCTATTCTTGCTCGTGTGCAGTTAGGAGGTTCATATCGACTGTACGAAAAAGAGCGCTCTTCAGGAACAGCAGGACTTCTTTTGCAAAGCGAAATCTACAAAGGGCATTTTCGTCCGACGGTGACGGTTAGTTATCAGCAAAAAGTCGGCCGCTGGCTGACCGCTCAGTTGGCCTATTCAGTTATAGATCGAAATTTCCGAAACCTAGGAGCAGGTCTTGCTTTGAATGGTGGACCGATTCAGTTTTATGTAGCTACAGACAATTTGTTGGCGGGAGTTATGGACCGTGTAACGACCAGCGATGACGATGGAGGACTCGTATACCCACGTCATGCCACAACGATGCAAGTGCATGCTGGAATCAACCTCACTTTCGGAAGGAAGAAAAAAGACCGCGATGGCGATGGGGTTGTCGACAAAAAAGATGACTGTCCAGATGTTCCAGGATTGGAGCTTTTTGCCGGTTGTCCTGATACCGACGGAGACGGCATTATCGACAGCAAAGACCGTTGTCCTGAATTAGCCGGCTTGAAAGAGCTCATGGGATGTCCTGACAGTGATAGCGACGGCATTGAAGATAGTTTAGATGAATGTCCTGCCATACCAGGATTGGTTGCCTTCAATGGTTGCCCTGACTCAGATGCGGATGGCATTAAAAACAGTGAAGACGATTGTCCCGAAACACCGGGTCTAACCGCTTTCAATGGCTGTCCGGATACAGATGAAGACGGTATTAAAGATGGCGATGACAACTGCCCAGAAGTGGCCGGCTCTGCTGAAAACGATGGCTGTCCGTGGACCGATGTTGATGAGGACGGCATTCTAGATAAAGACGATGCTTGCCCTGAGATGGCCGGTCCAATGGAAAACCAAGGTTGCCCCTATACTGATAGTGACAATGACGGTGTATTGGACAAAGACGATGCTTGTCCTGCCACTGCTGGCCCAATTGAAAACGGCGGCTGTCCTGTGATAGAGCAGGAAGAGCAAGAAATCTTGAATACAGCGTTTGAGAACTTGGAGTTCGTTTCAGGAAAGGCAGTGATCAAAGAATCTTCGAAGGGGTCGCTTCAGGAATTGGCCATGCTACTGACTGAGAAAGATACTTGGAAGCTTCAAATAGCTGGTCATACAGATAGTGTGGGCAATGATGACAAGAACATGCAACTCTCAAAGGAGCGTTCTGAGGCGGTGGCTGATTTCATTGAGCGCTATGGTGTTGCTCGTGACCGAATGATTGTCCAATGGTTTGGTGAAACAGAACCAATTGGGGATAATGATACGGAGGCTGGTCGCCAGCAGAATAGACGTGTGGAAATGACAGTGGTGTTTGATTAACGAATTAACAGTTTTGATCTCGAAAGCTATTATATCTCGTTATTTGATTCTTTTCCACCTTTTTTCTTCAAAAGGTGGAGCCAAAACCGTGACTCATCACCTTCCCTTCAATTTCTACACTTTACTCCTATTAGAATGCAAACTCACCTTGGAACACCCTTGATGGTATTATTCAGCGCTTTTAGCCAAGGCTTAAACACTGCATTCTAATCACGGAGTTTCAGCGTGAAATTGTACGGGTTAGGTGATAAAGTCAGGAGTCTATTACTAATTACACATTTTTGATGTTTCAAAGGCTTAATTCATGTCTTTCTTTGAAAGACTTTGTTTGCCTCTATGCAGCTTAAACCGTTGAGCCGTTTCGATTAAATACTAGAAAGCGATACGTCATTTACAGGTGTCTTTCACACTTGACGAAGGATAAATACGTGATGTTCAGTGATATTTCTGTGGTGACGAGCGAGAAAACAACTTTGTCAAGTGAAAAAAACATTCTAATGAGCGAATAATGCGTCTAGTTCAACGGTAAAACACTTTTTTCCAACGGTATTTTTGACTTTTCAAGTCGAAAAGTTGGCTTTCGCAGCGATAAAATGCGCTTTCGAAGTCGTTAATCTCACTTGACAAGTCGTGTACGCGCCCTCCGAAATTTAGTATGCGTACCGCTTATTCGAGAAAAGCATCCACTCATTGGCAAAACGCTACCGCTCCTTAAGTGACTATTGCAGTTTTGAAAGGTGATTCATCAGAAGAAGTTAGTATTCAGTTATGAATTACTAAAGCTACACCTTCTAAGGTAGGATTGGAAAGTTGATATGTTACAAATCGTGAAAAGCAAGTGAGCCAACATTGAATAGATGTAGGTTCAAAAGAGTATCTTCGCCGGCATTGGGGCCATAGCTCAGTTGGCTAGAGTGCTTGACTGGCAGTCAAGAGGTCGGGGGTTCGAATCCCCCTGGCTCCACAAAATAGAGAGCCCCGCACTTCCGGGGTTTCTTTTTTCCTTAACAAGCGAACAATCTAGTCTGTGTTGACCGTGACCAGCTTTAGCATCCATCACTGTACAACAACAAGAATACCAATAGATCAGCCGTGTTGACGATTCCGTCACCTGTCAAGTCCAACTCGCAATCCTGTGTGCAACCAAAATTAGTTAGAAAGAACAGGACATCGTCAATGTCCATCATCCCATCATCTGTAAGGTCTCCAGGACAGACATTTATCATCCCGTTTTCGAACCAAGAGATTTTATCTTTTGCATACGAACCCCAGCGAAAAAACCTTTCATCAATTATACGTGGATTTAAATCTGCGGCAACGATTTCTATTAGGGTTAACTTCCCAACCTTTAAATGGCAACGTGGTTTTCATGATCAAATATTATGGAATCAGAAAAAAATTGATGCGTTTCGCAACTACACTATTAACAACCCGGTGGTTGCTTGGGAAAAACAGAAGTACACGAGAATTGGAGAGTTTGGTGTGTATTGATTGATTAATGTTTAGGTCGGCTGGTGAGCCGACCCTGCAGCCGAATCTTCGGGAGACAATTGGACGGTGTACCCTTCACGCGTTTACCTATCTTCGCGCCATGGAATTCACTTACCAACTTACCAAAGAAGACTACTTGGCCTATTACATGCACAGCGCTGAAACATCGCCGATGATTCAAAAGCGTTTGAAAATTGCCAAATGGTCTGTTCCCATCATGCAACTTGCTATTGCAATTTTCTACATTTTCAGAGGAATGTATATCGGTGCCGGGGTGCTATTTCTACTAGGGATTCTATGGTACTTTTTTTACCCACGACTTCTTGATAGACGCTACAAGAAGTTCTATAATCAACACATTGAGCAGAATCATTCGCATGAATTTTCTAGAACGCTCAAAGCTGATGTTGACTTGGATAGAATTATTGTCAACGACGGTGCTAATGAAGCGAAAGCAGTTATGGACGAAGTGGATCAGTTCATTGAACTGGAAGGACAGTACGTGTTTGTGTTAAAGAACCGAAGTGGAATCATTATTCCAAAAACGGCGGAAGGAAACTTGGAAGAATTAGCTGCTACTTTTAAGACGAATTAATTCGCTCCCCACTCCTTTTCGGAACGGTAGACACTTCCTTTGAAATGCGCTACATCTACATCGTGCTGATTGCGAACGGTGATGTTGTAAATACCAATCTTGTGTGTGAGTGAAATCTCTTCGATGGAAGTCGTTAACACGTCTCCTAGCATGACCTGCTGCACGTGTGAAATACTCGTTTCTACTGAAACACACTTTCGCCCATGGGCGTTCGCTGAAAAAGCGAGAGCACTATCTGCTAAGGCATAACTAATTCCTCCATGAGCAATGGAAAAGCCATTCAGCATTTCTTCTCGCACGGTTAATTTAAGCACGCAAAAGCCTGGGCCTTCTTCGACGCGTTCAATTCCAAGCCATTTCGAAAATGGGTCGTTGTTGAACATCTGATCTATAATTTCAGAAGCTGTCATCAGAATGGTTCGTCTTTTGATTCGTCTTCGCTTGCAGGTCCCGGATCATCCATATCACGAATGATTTTATTCACGGCATCTTCCGTTTGCCTCAATTTCTCTGAACAAAATGAAATCAACTCGGAAGCACGTTTCATCTTTTCCGCCAATTTATCTACCGAAACCTCTGAATCTTCTAACTCACCCACTATCGTGGTCAGTTCAGCATAGGCCGCTTCGTAAGTTATGTTCGCTTTTTTTGCCATTGGTTAAATGTACTATTCTTCAGATTACTTTGGTTCCTTTTTCTTCACTTCCACGCTCAGTCTTCCATCATTCAAGAGCACGTCCAATTTGTCCTTTTCTTGAATGGACGAAAAATCTGTAATCAACTTCCCTTCTTTTTCCAGCAGCGTATATCCTCGTTTCAACAAGTTGGCGGGATCTAGCATTTTCACGAGTGAAGTTCGATGTGCCAAACGCTCTTTTTCTCGTTCCATCTTGCGCAGCACTGTTGGACCAATGGAAGAAGAAAGTTCAGAAAGCAATCTGCGCTGGTCCCTCAGTTCATTGGTGCTTACCGAGGACAATTGCTTTTGAAAATGCCCTAATCCTTCCCGTTGTCGGTCTATTCTTCTGATTGCCAATGATTGCAATTGATTCGACAAACTAGCCAGCCTCAATTGACCATGATGCAAGCGAGCGGGCACATCTGAAGTAAGCACCCGCGAAGCTTTGAGCAGCTTCTCCCTGTGGGACACCATTTCGTCCTTCACACTGAACAGCAATCGTTCACGCGCTCCTGCAAGGTATTCCTCTGCTGAGCGATTGTGTTGAATAATGGCCTCAGCGACCCTTGTTGGCGTTTTATGAGATGAATGACTGAAAAGGTCAACAATCGTATGGTCTCTTTGGTGACCAATCCCAGCCCACATAGGAACTTTTGCACGTGCAATTTCCCTGTTCAATTCAAACTCATCAAAGACGAATAAATCTGTTTGAGCTCCACCTCCGCGGACCATGACCATCAAATCATACTCCTCTTCTTGAGCGGCAATTTCAGCGATGCGCCGTTTCAATGTTTTTGCCGCCTGCATTCCCTGCACGCGTGCGAAATAAAGGTCAATTGAAAAGGTGTAGCCAAATTGATTCTTTTCGAGTGAGTGCATGAAATCTTCATAGCCTGCTGCTCCGGGCGACGTGATGAGAGCGACCTTTTTGATGATCATCGGCAACTCTTGTCGCTGGTTCAATGTATGGTATTGATCGCCTACTTTTTGAATGAACTGCGGATACCTATCGACGAGTTTTTTAAGTGTTTCTCTTCGCTTGAGTTCCATCTGACCCATGGTATAGGCCGGGTCAATGTCTATTACGGTAAGTTTCAATCCGTACATCGCCGAAAAAGAAACTTCCGCTTGAACCATCACTTCGATTCCGTTGGTTAGTCGCTGTCCACTTTCGTGTTCAAAACGCTGAATAGCATCGAACCCTTGTCGCCAAGCTACCGCCTGCATTTTGGCCACCAATCGATCACTTTTGGCATCTTTTTCAATCAGGTCGAAAAAATGCCATCGCTTAGAAGGATAAGGTTTGTGACTGGAAACTTCGGCCAGTACCCAAAAAGTTCGCCCACTGAAACGTTTCTCAAAGAAACCTTCAAGAGCAGATGTTAATTGGGACAGTTTTAGGGGTTCCGACATAGGACGGTAAAAGTACAAAAAGCGCTTGGAGGGATTACCTCAACAACATGACATGTCCAGAATATTCATGGGTTTCTAAATCTTCAGCTACCACCGTGAGAATATAGGTATACATATCGTTGGCAGCGTAGTGATCTCCGCCGTTCACCTCTCCTAGCCATGGCTCTCCTGGAGTTGTTGATGAAAACATCACTTCGCCCCATCTATTGAAGACTTTTAGGTCATATTCCACCGTTCCCAATACTACTGGAAACCAGACTTCATTCACGCCATCTCCGTCTGGTGTGAAAGCACTCGGCACGAATACACGCAGCTTTTCGATGACCTCCACATTTCGGCAAAAAACATCCGTACATCCGTTCACGTCAATCGCTTTCAGACATAAATCGAATGCTAGGTTTCCTACGTCAAGTGTGTTGAATTCTGGATTCATTTCGGTAGAAAAGACATAACCGCCATAAGACCATTCGTAGGCTATTTCACCTGAAGCCTCTTCCGTTAAAAAGATGATTGGGTCATCTGTGTTGGGCTGGGTCGGGGTGTAAAGGAAAGCTGAAGTCGGTAAAGACAACCCACACGTAATGTTGTTATACTGAATGGAGTTAGAACACCCATCGAATGAGGTGATGTTCAGTCCAACGTCGAAACAACCTACCGTTGAATATGTGTGGCTTACTTGATTGCATCCTGTTCCGAATGTACCATCGCCAAAGTCCCACTGACATGTCCCTTGTTCCAGGTTCGTTTGCGTGAACGTAACATTGTAAGGAATACATCCTTCTAAATTGTCCACGGTGAAATCTGGTTCGGGAAGCGGATACACCTCAATATCTCTAGTGCTTGTTGTTCCACAAGGTCCTGGTAATTCATAGGTAACGGTGTGAACACCCACTCCTGCTATGGTTGGTGTGAAGAATCCATTTGCCGTGATACAGTCGTCGCAACTCGCCGTCCAGAAACCACCTGCAGTAGCCCCTTCCATCTGAATTGTACCAGCGTCAATGCAGTAGCCGCTTACTCCAAGAACAGTACTTGGGTCATTGGCAGTCACACTCAACCCGATGGATTCTTGGTCTCCACATGTACCGCTAAATGTGTATGTGATTTCGTGGTATCCCTCTCCGGCAACTGTTGTATTAAATATTCCCGTGACGGCATCAACGCAATCTCCACAGTCAGCTGTCCAAACGCCGCCATCTTGGGAAGCACTCAGTTGAACATCTCCCCAACCTTGGCAATAAGAGGTCACAGGATCTATGGTGGCGTTATCACTGAAATCAACTATGAAATCCTGGCTGTCTTCATCGCCACACAGCTGATCTAATGTGTATGTAATGGTGTAGGTTCCAGGTCCTACCCCTGGGTCAAATACTCCCGAAATGGGGTCGATGCATGAAGCACAGTTTCCAGACCAGACACCACCATCATCAACTGATTCTAGTTGTACTTGTGCTCCTGCTGAACAGAGCGTGTCTAGTGATGTAATCGCCGCGCTGAGCTGTCCTACAACATCAATGTTTTCTGTGGTTGAAACCACACATTGTGTTCCAACGGTGTAGTTAATTTGGTAGGTTCCTTGACCCGTTGTAGGATCAAATTCTCCTGTAGTTCCATCGATACATCCACCACAGTCAGCAGTCCAAGTACCGTCTTCGACATTGCTTTCGATGGTGATGGGGTCACCTGTCTCGCAAACCGTTGGGGGTGGTGTAATGACAGGTGCGGTGACGTTGATCACTTCAATAGTCGCCGATTGTTCATCTGGGCAAGTAGAAGCGAATGTATACGTCACTTCAAACGTTCCTTCCTCCGAAGTTTCTGGGTCGAAAACGCCATCATCTGAAATGCAATCTCCACAATCAGCGGTCCACTCTCCTCCGACTTGAGTGGGCATGAGTACGACATCTCCGCCGTTCTCGCAGATGGAGGTTGGCGAAGCAAATTCTGCATTGTCTTGGTTCACCACTTCAATAACGATCATGTCGTCATCTGGACAAGCAGAAGCGATGGTATACGTCACATTGTAATTCCCTTCGGTCACTCCCGCTGGGTCAAATTCTCCGTTTTGATCAATGCAAGTGCCGCAATCTGCCACCCAAACTCCTCCAGTTTCGACTGTTTCCAATTGAATGGCGTCTGCTGAGTTACAAATTGGATCAACAGAAGTTAAGGTAGCTTCGGCGTCTTCAACGACATCAATTTGCTGTGAATCGGTGATGGGGCCACAAGGGCCTTCCAGTTCGTAAGTCACGGTGAATTCTCCTTCGCCGGCCAAGGCAATGTCAAACAATCCGTCTTGGTTCAAGCATCCTGAACAATCAGCAGTCCAGATACCATCTGGGTCAGCCGTTTCCAATTGGAATACTCCTTGACTCGTGCACAAATCTTGTGCATTTAAGATGGTTGGATCTGGCGTTTCGTCAACATCAAACTCAACCGTAATGGTGAATGCGTCCGAAACCTGAATATCATCCCCTCCGCAACCGTCGTACGTCGCCGTGGCGCTGTAGTTGGTTGTTTCGGTTGGACAAACCTCAATTTCGTCTCCCGTTCCGATACTTACTCCTTCTTCAAACCATTCTACCGTATAAGTTGGTGCACCTCCATCTGGCGTGAATCTCCAGGCTTCGGCATTCGCTGTCCAAGATCCTGTATTTCGACCTGGAGGCACTGCAGCTTGGTTTCCTGCCGCATTTTGGATTCCAATCAATGAATTCCCACTATTCCAGGATCCGCACGTTGGCTTGTCGTCAACGTAGATATCAATGGTATTGGTGGTTTCGTAGAATACAATTTGCGAAGTGGTCGTAAGGTTTCCACAAGAGAAATGGCAGACTTCATCATAGTTTACCACAAACGTTCTGCAAGGTTCGTCACCCAATATTTGATAGCGAACATCGCCACAATCACCTGGATCAATATCGTAGTAGACACCAAAAATGGCATTGGTTGGCAAATTGGCATTGGGCGCTGTTTCATTGAAAGCCCACGGACAGTAGCCATTGGCCTCCCCTGCATCAAACGTAATTACACCGTTGGAACCAACGACAATACCGTCGTAGTTTACACCATAAAAGCAGAATTCGAACGGAAGGTCAATGAGCGGACTGTAAGTATCGTCAACTCCGATAAAAAGCGAGGTTCCTTGGTCAAAAGGATAAGGGGGGGCGAAGGGAATAGATTCAACAATGTATTCATCTGTACTCCCTATGGAAAAAGGATTGGCTTCGAGCGTTACACAAGGGTCTGTGCAATCCAACGTGAGCGCATCTAAACCATCAATCGATAAGACGTCCACAGAAGGACATCCAGTCTGAGCAAGACTCGCGTATGTAAAACAAACGAGCGCCAACAAGATTGAAGAGCGGATCAGATTTAGCACAGGACAAACGGTTTAGTTAAACAGCCTGACTAAAGGTATGAAAATAAGGGAAATGTGACTTTCAAATATTACTCAAATTGCATTTCGAATAGCATTTTATAGTGGCCATTCTTTGAAAGCAATTCTTGGTGATCACCTTGTTCAATGATTCTACCAGCTTCCATCACCAAAATGCGATCTGCTTTTTGAATGGTGCTGAGTCGGTGGGCAATGACAATGGAAGTCCTCCCTTTCGTCAGTTCCTCTGTGGCTTTTTGAATCAATTCTTCACTTTCCGTATCGATGGAAGAAGTAGCTTCATCCAACACCAAAATTGATGGTTTGTATACATAGGCACGAATAAAAGCGAGTAATTGTCGCTGTCCTACACTGAGCATTCCACCACGTTCCTTCACATCGTAATCATAATTGCCTGGGAGGCGCATGATAAAATCGTGTGCACCAACCGCTTTGGCAGCATCAATTACCTGCTCACGTGTAATGGACGGATCGTACAATGTGATGTTGTTCAATACACTGTCTGAGAACAGGAAGACATCTTGCAGCACCACGGCTACGTTTTTTCGAACTGTTTCAAGAGGAAGTGTCTTTAAATCAGCTCCGTCTATGGTAATTGTCCCTTTTTGGTATTCGTAAAACCTGCTCAACAGGTTAATGACAGACGATTTACCCGCTCCCGTAGCTCCAACAAACGCGATGGTCTGTCCTTCCTTCATCTCGAAATTGATGTCTTTCAACACCCAATCTTCATCATTGTAAGCAAACCAAATATCCTTGAATTGAATATCTCCTTTCAGCTCTGTTGTGGTCGAAGTGCCTTCATCAGAAATAAAGGCATCGGTATCGAAAACATTGAATACCCTTTCTGAATTGACTATCCCCATTTGGAGCACGTTGAACCTATCTGCCAATTGGCGAATTGGTCTGTACAACATGAAGATGTAAAGGATGAATGAGATTAGCGTTCCAAGGGACGTGCTTCCCTTGATTGTTTCGCCCATTCCCCACCAGAGCAACAGCGCAACACTTCCCGCTGAGAGTAGTTCTACCAGGGGAAAGAAGATGCTAAATGCCCAGATTGATCTAATGTTGGCATCGCGGTGCTCCTTATTAATTTGTTCAAATCGTTCTTGTTCTTTAGACTCTCTGTGGAACGTCTGAACAATGGCCATTCCCGTCACGTGTTCTTGTACGAAAACATTGATCTTGTTGACCTGGTTTCGTACTTGAATGAACGCCTTTTTTATAGCCTTTTGGAAAATACGAGTTGCGATAAGTAACACTGGAATTGGCGCTAAGATGATGAGCGTCAACTTCCAATCGGTGACTACCATGATCACAATAACAACGGTCAGTTTTAGCAAATCTCCCACGACGGAGAGGATTCCGTTCGAGAAAATATCTGCTATGCCGTCGATGTCTGAAACCAATCGTGTAACAAATGCTCCTACCGGATTTTTATCGAAGTACTTTAATTTGAAACTCAGGATGTGCTTGAACAACTTCGACCTCAAGTCAAGGGTGACGCTTTGAGCTACCCAATTTGCGAGGTAGGTTTGGTAAAACTGAAGCAATGACTCCACTACCAAGAGAACAATGACAGCTGAAAAAATGACAACAAGGCCTTCTGTGGGCGAATCCACGTAAGGAGACGTGATGTCCAGCAGCCATTGCTTGAACTTATCTTTCTCGAAGCTAGGAACTTTCGCTATGTAAGCATCGATTCCAAAACCAATTAGTGCTGGACGAATCCAAACAATGAGCGCTAGAAAAATCACCATAAAACCGGTTAGTCCAAACCTAAAACGGTAAGGGCCAACCTGTTTGAGAATTCGTTTTAGAATTCCGGAATCGAATACATTTCCTTGGGAGGATTTTTCGCTCAATGCAGTATCGTTAATTGCGGGACAAAGCTACAAAAACGGGTAGGTAACCTTTGTTAAAAATAAACCATTCCCTGGCATAGATGTTCCAGCTTCAGATCGATCTTTTTTCAAAACGGCTTCTTTCATCTCGTCCAAGGTGATTTTCCCCCTGCCTAAGTCAATAAGTGTTCCTACCATAGACCGCACCATGTTCCGCAGAAAGCGATCAGCCGTTACGTAGAAAACCAGTTGACTTTTATTCTTTACAAACTCACACTTGGTTACATCACAGAAGGTTGTATTCTGATTGCCACCCGCTTTGCAAAAGGAGGCAAAGTCTTTTTGTTCACACAACCACTTCCCTGCTTCATTCATCAAATCAACATCCAATTCATAGAAGCTTCGCACTGAATAGTAATTGAGGAAAGGGCTCTTTCGAAGGTGCAAATGATATTCATAGGACCTAGTAGTGGCGGAAAATCTGGCGTGCACCTCTTCTTCCACCTTGAACACCTTGAATACAGCTATGGAAGCGGGTAAAATCTGATTGAGTTTGTAAACGAGCCAGTCAGTATCAATCTCGTCCTTGGCGTCAAAATGGGCATAAAAATCCGAAGCGTGGACTCCAGCATCTGTTCTCCCGCATCCCAACGTTTCCACTTCGGAACGCAAAAGCATAGACAACACCTTGTTCAACTCTCCTTGCACCGTGATTACATCTGGTTGGACTTGCCACCCAGAGAAATCTGTTCCGTCGTATGCGAGTTGTATGAAGTACCTCATTTGAAAAATAATACGCGTTGCGAAGGTAGATGTTTGAGACAAAAAAAGGGAAGTTCATGAATGAGCTTCCCTTTCAATAAGTTAATTCGAATGATTACGTCCAACTGGCAATGCCTTCACTAACGTACTCACCGTTCTTCAATTTATCTTGTACTTTCTTGAATGTCTCAATTGTGTACTCTACATCTTCCAATGTGTGCACTGCTGTTGGAATCAGACGAAGCATGATGACGTCCTTCGGCACAACTGGATACACAACAATAGAGCAGAAAATACCGTGATTTTCACGTAAATCTAGCGTCAAGTTCGTTGCTTCTCCTAATCCTCCTGAAAGGAATACCGGCGTTACTGCAGAGTTTGTGTAACCAATATTGAAATCTGCTTTTTTCAATCCTGTTTGCAATGCGTTCGCAATGTTCCAAAGGTTGTCTTTGAATTCTGGTTGTGTGCGCATCATTTCCAAACGCTTGATCGCTCCAATCACGATTGGCATTGGAAGAGACTTTGCGAACGTCTGAGAGCGCATGTTGTAACGGAGGTACTCAATTACTTGTTCATCTCCAGCAACAAATGCTCCAATGGTTGCCATTGCTTTCGCGAATGTTCCAAAGTACACATCAATTTCATCTTGCACACCTTGGAAGTCTCCAGCACCACGTCCGTTTTCACCAATGGTTCCGAAACCATGAGCGTCATCAACGAAGAGTCTGAACTGGTACTCTTTCTTGTACTTAACAATTTCCGCAAGCTTCCCTTGGTCACCAGCCATTCCGAAAACGCCCTCTGTCACCACTAAGATTCCTCCACCTGTATTTTCTGTAAGTGCACGCGCTCTGTTCAATTGCTTCACGAAGCTTTCCATGTCGTTGTGCTGGAAAACAAAACGTTTACCGTTGTGCAGTCTCACTCCATCTACCATGCAAGCGTGCGATTCAGAATCGTACACAATAACATCATGGCGATCTACAAGGGCTTCAATAGCACTCATACATCCTTGGTAACCGAAGTTGAGAAGGAATGAATCTTCTTTCTGCATGAAGTCTGCCAAATCAGACTCAAGCTGCTCGTGGAATTTCGTCTGTCCAGACATCATACGAGCTCCCATTGGGTACCCCATTCCCCATTCAGCACTTGCCTCAGCATCTACCTTTCTTACTTCGGGGTGGTCAGCCATACCGAGGTAGTTGTTGATACTCCACACGAGCACGTCCTTACCACGGAATGTCATTCTGTTTGAAATAGGACCTTCAAGCTTTGGGAAAGTGAAGTATCCATGTGATTCTTTCGCGTGTTGCCCTAGCGGCCCACGGTTGTTCTTGATGCGTTCAAAAATATCCAAATCGCAGTCTTTTTTAAGTGGTTGAATTTCGCCCAACCTTGTTACAAAACGGGCGCAAAATTAGGTGTATTACTGAGAATCACCAACTTTCCCGCCCAGCGAAATTAACAATACCCACGATTTATTCGACGAAAGGCACCAAGAAACTGTTAACCATTGCCTCTTAATTCTCAACCATTGATCTGATCAAGGGCCTGACCAATGTCTGAAATAAGGTCTTCGTAATGCTCTACTCCAACGCTAAAGCGCACCAATTTTTCGGTGATTCCCATTTGTTGTTTCAGGTCAGCGTCTACATCGGCATGCGTCATGGTAGCAGGATGTTCAGCTAAACTTTCAGTAGAGCCCAGACTCACTGCAAGGTGCGCTAGCTTCAAGGAATTGAGAAACGTGAAAGCTTCTTTTTCGCCACCAACAACATCAAAAGCAATCATGGCACCTCCTGAAGAGCATTGCTTTTTGAAAACTTCAAATTCCCTTCCGTCGGCTTCGGTTAGAAGTCCTGGGTAATATACCTTCTCCACTTTTGGGTGATTGACAAGAAAATCAGCCACTTTGGCCGCATTTCTAGCCTGTTGATCCATTCTCACCTTCAGTGTCTCCAAACTTCTCATCAGCAACCATCCAGTCCACGGACCTGCCATGCTGCCGAGAAATGTTCTCAATGTTCTGACCGGAATCATGGCTTCGTCTGAACCCAAACATGCACCGGCAATAACATCAGAGTGTCCGCCAATGTATTTCGTCGCTGAGTACAACACCAAGTCAGCTCCGTGCTTCATTGGGTGTTGCCAAACAGGCCCCATGTAGGTGTTGTCTACTGCCAATAGCACTTTTTGTTCTTCGGAAGACATCTTTTTCGCCACGTTCGAACACATTTCAATGTCAATCAAGGTATTGGTAGGGTTGGCTGGGGTTTCGAGGTAAATCATTTTCAATTTATTCCCCGCTTCTTTTTGTGCCAATTCAATGATCGTCTGTTCGTCATCCCATGGATTGAAACAGAGCGTCTTAACTCCAAATTTGGTGAGTACATTATTGATGAAATGATCTGTTCCACCGTATAGCGGATTGCTATGTAGAATAACATCCCCTGGTGAAAGGTGCGCGAGAAGCATGGTTGAAATAGCAGACATACCGCTTTCAAAAACACAAGCTTGATCTGCTCCATCCCACAAGGTAAGTCTGTTTTCAAGGATTTCGAGATCTGGATTATTCAACCTAGAATAAATCAGCCCCATCTTTTCCTCTGGCTCCTGTTCACGGATACCATAGGCCACTTCGAAAAAGCGTTTTCCTTCTTCAGCCGTTTTGAAAACGAATGTTGACGTCTGAAAAATTGGACATTTAATGGCACCTTCACTCCAAGAAGGCTCGTAGCCGTAAGACATCATTAATGACTCAGGGCGCATGTGCTTCATATCATCTCTCATTCTTCAAAAATACATTATACAGAATATATTCCGGGTCAATGAACTATCTTTGGGATACTGTTCTTACTTTAATTGATTTTTGAACACATTGTTCTTTTGAACGATCTAAGTAAGCAGGTTAAAAGAATTGTGTTCTGTGGGCTTATGAAATTAGATGATTACGACTTCCGCATTTTGGATCTTTTGGCAACCAATTCTAAGATGACCATCAGCGAATTATCTTCAGCGTGTGGCTTATCTCGCACGCCCGTTTTTGAACGGATAAAGAAGCTAGAGGAATCCAATGTGATCCAAGGATATTCTGCAGACATCAACCACGAGAGCGTTGGGTTAGCAATACATGCTTTTTGTACGGTTTCCTTGAAAGAACATTCTACGGCCTTCTTATCTACCTTCGAGAAAGACATCTTGACCCATACCGAAGTAATCAACTGCCACCATATTGCGGGCATGTTTGACTACCTAATTGAAATTCGTTGTGCTGATATGAATGCCTATCACGATTTAATTTCCATCAAATTGGCCGGGATGGAGAACATTGGGAATGTCCAGAGTAGTTTTGTGCTGAAACCAGTTAAGGCCAAAACAACTCCTAAACTCAGCGCGAACTCTTAAAACTCGTTAAGTTTTCGGTTTCAAAGTAACAAGGGCGAAACCCTTTTCGTTCAGAACATTGAAATCTGTATCTTTGCAGCCTCTATGAAACACCTTTTGTTTGCCAGTCTTGTTGTTATGCTCGTATCTTCTGGATGCAGTGAGTATAATAAAGTGCTTAAAAGCTCAGACATTGAGTACAAGTACGAAAAAGCGGTAGAGTATTTTGAAGATGAAAAATACTACAATGCCTTACCGATTTTTGAAGAGCTTATTGGCTTGACAAGAGGAACGCAGCGCGCGGAAAAAGTGTACTATTACCACGCTCAATCCAACTACTACATTCGTGATTATTACTTGGCGAATTACTACCTAACGAACTTCACCAAGAATTTTGCTTACTCACCTTTAGCAGAAGAATGCCAATTTTTAGCTGCTATGTGTAGTTTTAATTTGTCGCCAGAATATAGCCTGGACCAGACAGATACAAAAGTGGCTATCAATGAAATGCAATTGTTTTTGGACAAGTACCCACAAACGGCGTTAAGGGATAGTTGCAACAACATGATTCGTGGGCTCAATTCGAAGCTAGAGTTGAAAAGTTACGAGAAAGCTCAACTTTACGAAAAGACCCAGTATTATAAGAGTGCGGTTATTGCATTGGAGAATGCAATCCAAGACTACCCTACTTCTCCGTACAAAGAAGAAATG
>JAQWQB010000119.1 GCA_029245065.1 Flavobacteriales bacterium
TCAACTTGATTTTTCATCAATGCGATCAATGGGGATACAACAATTGCTGTTCCCTCGCTCATGAGAGCTGGTAATTGATAGCACATACTTTTACCTCCCCCGGTTGGCATGATCACGAAAGTGTCTTGTCCGGATAGCAAACTCTTGATGATGTTTTCTTGGTCTCCTTTGAAACCATTAAAACCAAAGAACTTTTTGAGGGCCTCTTTCGGCTCAAGTTCGGTTGCGGTCATTCTGATTTTTCTACTTTTGTATAGTTAAAGATAACGAATTTTCACGGGGGCAGGTTGAACTTTTTGTCCCGATTTTTACATCCTATTGAACTTGAAAGACACACAATCAATTTTAGCTTCGGCACGCAAAACCTTAACGCTTGAAGCAGAGGCTGTTGCGAATTTGGTCAATTTTTTGGACAACGGCTTCACACAAACCGTGCAGGCACTGCTTTCTTCATCAGGACGTGTGGTCTTCACAGGAATTGGTAAAAGCGCCAACATTGCCAATAAACTGGTAGCCACGTTCAACTCTACTGGGACGCCAGCTTTGTTTATGCATGCTGCAGATGCTATTCACGGCGATTTAGGGATTGTTCAACCAGATGACATTGTGATTTGCATATCGAAAAGCGGGAACTCCCCTGAGATAAAAGCACTTGCTCCGCTGGTTAAAAGCATGGGCAATACCCTTGTCGGTTTTGTCGGAAACTTGGATTCCTTCCTAGCTCAACGCTCGGATTTAATTGTAAATACTTCTGTCGAAAAAGAGGCCTGCCCAAATAACCTTGCTCCTACCACCAGCACCACAGCCCAGTTGGCCATGGGGGATGCCATTGCTATCTGCCTCATGGAAGCACGCGGGTTTTCGGCTAAGGACTTCGCTAAATACCACCCTGGAGGGGCCCTTGGAAAGAAGCTCTACATCACGCTGGGGGACATTCTCACCGACGCCAAACCTGAAGTAGCGCCGAACACTTCGCTCAAAGAAGTAATCATCGAAATTTCAGCCAATCGCTTGGGAGCTGTGGCCGTTGTAGAAAACGATGCACTTAAAGGAGTCATTACAGATGGCGATGTAAGGAGAATGCTTGAGCGCACAGCTGATTTTTCGAACCTCACAGCGAAAGACATCATGTCCACGACCCCAAAAACCATGGCACACGATGAACTGGCAGTAGAAGGATATCATGTGATGGAGTCAAATAGTATTACGCAAATTGTGGTAACGGAGAACGGAAACTACATGGGTATTGTACATTTGCACGATATTCTACGAGAAGGAATTTTTTAGAGGAAAAGGAAATGGCTGACGAAACCAACGACATGAGTTTTTTGGAGCACTTGGAAGAGCTCCGATTTAGGCTAATGAAATCTGTCATTGCCATCATCGTCATTGCTATTGTTCTATTCTATTTCAAAGACCTCGTTTTCAATGACATCATTTTCGCCCCTCGAAAACTAGACTTTATCTCATTCCGCGCTTGGTGTTGGTTTTCGCACACACTAAACATGGGTGACGCCATGTGCGTAACCAGTGTTGATTACGAAATCATCAACACCACCATGCTGGGGAAATTCACGGCCCATATCATTGTTTCATTGATCGGTGGAGTCATCGTTTCCTTCCCATTTGTTTTCTGGCAATTCTGGAGTTTCATCAAGCCAGGATTGAAGATGAAAGAAGCCAAAGCCGTAAGAGGAGTGACGTTCTACACTTCTATTCTTTTCTTTCTAGGTGTCATGTTTGGTTACTTCGGAATTGCACCATTGTCGTTGCAGTTTCTTGGTAATTATGAATTGGCCGATGTGAAATCGACCATTACCATTATGTCTTATATGAAACTAGTTGCCTCCATTACATTGGCCACTGGTATCATCTTTCAACTTCCGGTAGCCGTGTATTTCCTGTCGAAAATAGGAATAGTTACACCTCAATTATTGAAGAGGTTCAGAAAGCATGCCTTGGTCGTGGTGCTTGTTATTTCAGCAATCATTACCCCTCCGGATCTCACAAGTCAAATTATGGTCTCTGTTCCGGTGCTACTCTTGTACGAAGTAAGTATCGTAATCAGTAGAAGAGTTCAACGTGCTGCCATGGAGGATGAGGCCTAGAACGGGCTCAACATCACTTTTAACGCACGCAACGGCAAGTTCGTTCAATATTCAGATACAAGTTGAGCTCTGAACCATTGGCCAAATTAGTTTCATTCACAATTGCAACTCCATAAGCACCATTGGATCTGACAGGTGTACTAGTCCACACGAAATCATTCTGCCAGTCTGCGCCCGTTTCAAGAACAGTTCTGTAGAACACGAACTCTTCTAAGGTCGGAATACGCCAGTCTGAATTACCATTTTCCGATAGACCCAAGCAGTAATCAACACAATTAGCAAGGGTCTGGTTCAAAGCTACATCACTGACTTCCTGAACACAATCTCTGCAAGAACCACCAGAAGGTCCCGTATTCGCATTTTCAACCAAGCTCGCAATGAAGTCTTCTTCTGTTCCCTCATTTCCTAAATCAAGCCATATTTCATATGCGCTGGCTCCATCCTGACCATCAACTCCAGGCTCTCCTTGAGGTCCAGCTTGTTCTGATGTTTTGGCATGAAGTGCATAAGGAACACTTAATAAAGGACTCACTCCTACTAACAGATAGTTTTCTTGCCCTTCAGCATCCATCTCAATCTGCAAAAAATATGGTCCAGCAGCGTAGTCAACTTGATCCAAGCCTCCCAATTGAATATTGCCTGATCCTACTACCAAGTTTGCCAAGCCAAAATTATTGGTCATTACATTCTGGGTTTCAACATAAATTGCTTCACCATCAGTAGAACCTTGCAAAATGCTCAGCCTAAAATCTACATCATTGTTCGTGATCGGATTCCCAGCTATATTACGAGCTACAGCTTGAAAATTAAATTGAAAAGGAGCTTGCGCGAACATCATGGATGACACGGCAACAAAAAGAAGTGTTAAAAACGATTTCATAGTCAAATATCAATCAGAATAAATTTCCGTAACAACTTGTCCCTAAAACACTTAGGAACACTAAAAGATCTGCAGCGTTAACCATGCCATCGCCATTTAAGTCAGCAATGCAACTTCCTTCACAACTAAATTGAGTAAGAAATATAAGAAGGTCACCCGCCGCGATGTTACCGTCAAAATCAAAGTCTCCGAAGCAGAATTCGTCTGATTGGTGGAATCCATTCGTAAGTATATTCGATGGACCTTCCATGGTTAAAACGATTGCTTCTCCAAAGGTCCATGCGATCTCAACTTCGCCGACAATTGCTGTTCCTCCCGATGTAGCAAGAATCTCCGGAGAAGAATACTGTGCCGAAGCATTGATGGTGAATAAACCAACAAGAAATAAAAGTAAAACGCAACACCGCATCTCTCAAAGATACAAAAAATTGCGCTCACAAGCTACTGTTTTATCGATGTGTGTCGTTTTTTAATCGATAAAACATCATTTAATATCGACGTGTTATTTTTTTCACCCAGCAACCACGGCATGTTATCTACTCATGTAACCAACTAATTTAATCACTTGGAAAACACACGTAATTATGCAGGCACACTGCACATGAATACGCTTTGTTAGTTACCTGACAGATGAAAATTCCCCACCTTTGTACCTTCAACGTTTCTGATTACAGTTATGACTAACAACGATATTCTGCGCCGTGTGCGCTA
>JAQWQB010000120.1 GCA_029245065.1 Flavobacteriales bacterium
TGCGATGTGAGTAGCTTGCCACACTTTTTTTCCCTTATTTTCCGAATCTTACCCCAACCCTTTAGAAAATAACTTTCTTCTCGGTACTTTTGCTGGCGCATGTCAAACGTTATTGTTGTCACCGGAGGTTCTTCTGGAATCGGTAAAGCCATTGCTGAATACCTTCATTCGAAGGGACACAAGGTGTATGGCACATCACGTCAAGCAGCTCTTTCATCAAAAGAGACTGGTTTCCAAATGCTTCGAATGGATGTCACTGACGAAGCAAGTATTCAAGAGGGAATTGATTTCGTAATTCAACAAGAAGGTAAACTTGATGTCCTTGTCAACAATGCTGGATTGGGCATGACCGGACCGCTTGAAAACTCATCAGCTAACGAACTTGACCTCATCTTTCAGACCAACGTGTACGGCGTGATGAACGTGTGCCGAAAAGCCATTCCTTTTCTTCGCGAAGCAAAAGGAAAAATCATCAACATCACGAGCATTGGAGGAAGATTCGCCCTTCCTTACCGCGGAGTTTATTGTGCATCCAAATTCGCTGTAGAAGGATTGAGTGAGGCGTTGAGCATGGAACTGCTCCCTCAGGGCATAGATGTCAGCATCATTCAGCCCGGCGATGTGAAAACACACATCAATAAAAACAGGCATACCGCTGAGCAGGTTGACTTGAAGACCTACCCAAATTTCAACGAAGTCTTGGAACAGGTGAATCAAGAAGTTAACGACGCTCAAGACCCTATTCTGGTAGCTAAGACAGTCGAAAAAATCATCCATACTTCATCGCCTAAATTGCGTTACCGGGTGGGAACGTTCACGCAAAAATTAAGCTTGGTTTTACATTGGATGTTACCGGGAAAAATCTTTGCAAAACTCATCGCGCGATATTATGGATTAAGAAAATCGAATCCGTAATTTGCCCAAAATTCAGTTCATGAAAAAGATACTTGTCGCCAACAGAGGAGAAATTGCCTTACGCATCATGCGTTCAGCAAGAGAAATGGGTATAGGTACCGTTGCAGTGTACTCAGACATTGACCGCACAGCACCTTTTGTGAGGTATGCTGACGAGTCTGTTTACCTTGGTCCTGCGCCATCTTCTGAATCGTACTTAAGAGGTGACAAAATTATCCAAGCTTGTAAAGACACCGGAGCTGAAGGCATTCACCCCGGGTACGGTTTCTTGTCTGAGAATCCTGCATTTGCCCGTGAAGTATAAAAAGCTGGATTAACGCTGATTGGCCCATCGCCAGAAGCAATGGAAGTAATGGGTAGCAAGTTAGCAGCCAAAGCAGCGGTGAAAGACTACGGTATCCCTATGGTTCCAGGTACAGATGAAGCAATTGAAAATGCTGCTGAGGCACTGGAGGTAGCGAAGGAAGTAGGATTCCCACTCCTCATCAAAGCGAGCGCAGGTGGAGGCGGAAAAGGAATGCGACTTGTGGAAAATGAGCATGAACTCGAAAGCCAAATGATGCGTGCCATCTCTGAAGCGGAAAACGCTTTTGGCGATGGTTCTGTATTTGTTGAGCGCTATGTAACAGGTCCGCGACACATTGAGATTCAAGTGATCGCAGATACGCACGGAAATGTTGTTCACTTGTTCGAAAGAGAGTGTAGTATTCAAAGAAGACACCAAAAAGTGGTAGAAGAAGCACCAAGTGCGGTACTCACTCCTGAATTGAGAGCGGCCATGGGTAAAAGCGCCGTAGACGTTGCCAAAGCATGCGACTACGTGGGCGCTGGCACGGTTGAATTCTTGCTTGACGATCAAATGAACTACTACTTCTTGGAGATGAATACACGTCTTCAAGTAGAACACCCCGTTACCGAAATGATTACAGGAGTTGACCTTGTTCGTGAACAGATCAATGTGGCGCGCGGAGAGAAGTTAAGTTTTACGCAAGATGATTTAGAGATTCATGGACACGCCATTGAATTGCGTGTATACGCAGAAGATCCCGCTAGCGGTTTCTTACCAGACATTGGTACCTTAACCACCTACCGCAAGCCGGAAGGAGCGGGAGTTCGCGTAGACGATGGATACGAAGAAGGAATGGATATTCCGATTTACTACGATCCGATGATCGCTAAACTAGTAGCGCATGCTGATACACGTGAGGCCGCTATTGAACGACTTACCAGAGCCATTGAAGATTACCACATCACTGGAATTAAGACAACACTTGGCTTTGGAAAATTCGCCATCAATCATGAGGCTTTCGTTTCTGGTAAATTTGATACCCACTTCGTGAAAATGTACTTTACTCCTGAAGTATTGGACGCGTATACTGAACAAGAGGCGCGAGCAGCAGCCATTGCGGCAAAGCTCTTTCAGGAGAAGGCAAAGACGGCACATCAGCCCGTTGTACAAGAAGGTCAATCGCACTGGAAACAGAATCGATAGTCTCCCTACCCTTCCATTTTTCTTTGGAAAATAATGTTAAGGATTCTCTGATTTTGAGGTGGTTGCGAACGAAAACTGTATATTCTTCGTTATAACTCGTATGCGGATCATATTATTCATAGCATTTTGTATTCCTTTTGCTGCATTGGCTCAAACCCAATCTGCGGCAGGAACGGTCTGTGAGTACGTGGTTATAGACGGCGATACCATTCCGTGTGTCAACCTTGAATTGGTTGCTGTTTCGGGAGCAAAAGAATTCAAAAACGAGCGCCAACGTCGCCGTTGGAATGTACTTGTGAAGCGGGTTAACAAAGTATATCCTTATGCCAAGGCCGCTGGTGAACTCATGCATGAATATGAGGACCAGCTTGCCCTTTTGGAAACAGAAAAGGAGCGAAAAGCTTTTCTTAAAAAAGCAGAGCAAGAGCTAAAAGAAGAATTTGAAGGAGACATCATGGACATGACGGTTTCCGAAGGTGTGATCCTTATCAAACTCATTGATCGTGAAACTGGAGACTGTTCTTACGAACTCATTTCAGAACTCAGAGGTAACTTCTCAGCATTCATGTGGCAATCTTTAGCCAGACTATTTGGACATAACTTAAAGGCGGAATACGCTGCCTTTGGAGACGACTGGGCAATTGAAGAAATAGTTCGCGAAATTGAAATGGGCATTGTACACGGCCCTCCTGGTCACGCCGCCAGTCGTTAACTCAATACGTTTAACGCATCTCCGTAGATGAGACTAAAGAAGGCTGCACCAGGTTTTCGTGGGTTTTCAGTATCTGCATACTTCGACTTAAATCCTTTCACAAAGTACATATTCAACTCACCTTTGTTCTTGGCAATGATCTTTCCACGGGGCTCACAATCTACGTATGCCTTGACAAGCTGATAGGTCGTTTCAGAAATATTCAACTCTCCCCCTTCACCGCTTGATTCCATGCGAGACGCCACATTCACCGTATCTCCCCAAATGTCATAAGCAAACTTCTTCTGCCCTACTACCCCTGCGATAACCGGACCTGAATGGGTTCCGATTCGAAGTCCCCAAGCCTTTTCACCTCGCTTTTCACGTTGACTGTTGATTTCGTTCGTCAAATTAATCATCTCCAAGCCGAAACCGACCGTTTGCAACGCATGCTGTTTGGCTGACTTTGGAAGGCCGCTGGCACACATGTACGCATCTCCAATGGTTTTTATCTTCTCTACGCCATAACGAGAAAGCGATTTGTCGTATGCTTTGAAGTAGGCATCCAAAGCAATCACCAATTCCTGCGGATTCATGGTCTCGGTAAGTTGTGTAAAGCCAATAAAATCAGAGAACAGGACGGAGACATTCTCGTAGATAATGGTCTCTGCCTTTCCTTTTTCCTTCAATTCAGCCGCCGTTCTTTTAGGTAGAATGTTGAGCAATAGTTTTTCAGATTTCTCTTGCTCTAAACGTAAATCTTTGGTTCTACTCTCCACCTTCTTTTCTAGTACAACATTCTCTTTTCTCAGTTTGTACGTTCTCCATCTGAAGATACCAATGAAGACCAAAATGGTTCCAATCACACATAACAAATAGAACCAATTCGTTTGCCAGAATGGCGGCAACACAGTGAATCGAAAACGTGCTTCTTCGCCCCGAACCCCGTCATTACCAACTGCTACCAAGCGAAAAGAATAGCTTCCTGCTTTCAAGTTTTGATACGTGGCTTCACGCACATCTTCCGTTCGATTCCATGCGTTATCATTGCCTTCCAACAAGTATTCGAAATAAAGTCGATTCCTGTTCACCCAATCAACTCCTTCAAAATGAAAGGTGAGGTTATTCTGATCATATCCCAAGGTCAGACCTTCAGGTAAGTTTGTTAACGGCTTGAACTCCTCGAAATATTTATATCCTGAATTGAAGCTTTGCCAGTAGCTTTCTTCGTGAACAATGGACGAATCAGTCCGCCAGTCCATCTCTTGATTCATCAGGTCAATTGAGGTGATGGAAGACGATGGCGGAACACTTCTTCTTCTATCATTCTGACGACTATAGTGCACCAACTCATCTCCTACTATCCAAACACATCCGCCGTTGGATGTAGTTGCTGGATCGAAGAAATCAATCCCTTTATCTCTCAAACCACTTGTTGCGGAGTAATTCCACTTTTTCGTGTGGCTTTGGGCATCGAACACATCAATTCCTTGAGAGGTTCCAATCCAAATTGTACCATCTGACATTTTCAAAAAATGCCGCGGTTGATTCGAGGATAGTCCTTCATCGGTGGAGAGGTATTCAAAATTAGTGAGCGACTGTTTCCCTTCATCTACGAACGACTTCAGCTCATCAACTTCGACAATTAGAATTCCCATTCCTTTGATCGAAAACCAAATTTCATTTTCGGAGATGACCAGGTCGGAAATGACCGCACCTGGAATACCGTGCTCAACGTTGAGCATAGTGAACTTTCGTTTTGCAGGCGGCAAGCAAGCTATTCCGTCATTCGTGGCACACCAGAAATAACCGTTCTTATCTGTTTCAAATGCATTGATATGATTACTACTTAGTCCGTCTGTTGACTTAAACGTGATTTGCTCGGTTTCGTTTGAAACAACAAGTCCAGTGCTTGTGGCCATAGCTAATCCTTCGAGATGTGCAGGTGCTTTTCCAAAGTCATACGTGTAGACGCTGTTGGGCGAAAAATCTAACAGTGTATCTACCTTCTCACCATCCCATTTGTAGGCGCCTCGAATCGTACCGATGAGGATATTCCCTTCGTCATCTTCTTCCACCTCGATAATTTCCTTGAAAAAATCGTGGATGAGTTCAAAATCACTCGAGGTGTCTTCCCTGCGAAACAGTTTCCCTTCTGAAGTACCAACCCATAGCTGTAAATCGCGCTGATGAAGACTAATGGGCTCATACTGCGTGCTCTGGTAGACCAATTTTTCATGGGTGAATTGCTCCCCAGTTAATTGAATCAGTCCGTTTTCCAACGAGCACACCCAAATATTCCCTTGATTATCTTCAGTTAATGAAAGAAGTCTGCTAGGGGAAAGTCCTTCGTCTGCGCCAAAACAAGTGACATTGGTCCCATCCCATTTAATGAGTTCTTGCGCCATTGAAGCAAACCAGATATCTCCATTGGAAGTTTCCAAGGCGTCAAACACCTCTGTTGAACAAAAACCGTCTGATTCATCAAAATACCTAATGGAGTCTGAGCCCATAATACCGATTCCAGCTCGTTGACTTACCAAGACATTATTATCCAGCTCTATAATTGACCAGATTGGCGATTTCTTGAGTCCAGCTTCCGTTGCTTTATACGTCCATTCCCCCTCCTTAAAGATGGAAATTACACCGGTCCACGCGCCAAACCAAAGCGCTCCATCTTCCATTTCTCCAATGGCATTGATGGTGTATCCATAAGGCCCGAACAAGGATGGATAATGGGTGAATACTCCGTCCTCAAAACAGAATACACCTTGTTTTTGGGTACCAAACCACACCCTTCCTTGCACATCTTCATGGATGCAAAGCACCTTCAGACGTTCGCCTGGCAACCCCGATTTATCTGAAAATTCAGTGAAGTTACTTCCATCGAAACGCACAAGTCCATGCCCCCGGGTTCCAATCCACAACATCCCATCAGAACTGGAAGTGATGGTCGTAATTAGTTTATCAGACAGTGAAGGAATGTGGCTGTAATCCGTAATAACGAGTCCGTCAAAACTATACAAGCCGCTCGAACCTCCTCCCATCCACATCAATCCATTGGCATCGCAATGAACTGACCAAATGGAATTCGTAGGTAGGTTTTCTTCAGGTGTCAGAAATCGGAATGCATAGCTGCCATTTTCACTAAAGTGCATTTTTTCGGAAACAATTTCTTTCGGGCTTCCAACAGGGTAATCCATCCCTTTTAAGGCATAATGTTTCACTCCTTGTGCATTCATGTCAAACGCAGTAAAGAGAAGGAAAATGCAAATTGTGACGTAACGGCTCAGCAACAACTTGAAATCGAAATTGATTACTGCAAGGTATGCAGGTGAAATGAATTCAGCAGGCCTGAGACCAAAAAGTATCGATAATTAGAATATTACAACAGTTGAAAGGTCAAATTCCGGGTATAAATTTGTATCTTCCTATCTTAAACTTAACAAACTGCTATGTACCGTTTCCTTCGCGTCTGCCTGTTGGCATGCTTCGCCTTTGGGTGCTTCAATTCTGCATATGCTCTTCGATTTCGTGTCAACAACACAGGTGTTGATGCTGACTTCACTGATCTTGCTTCAGCTGTCGCTGGTGTAAGTGATGGTGACATCCTCATCGTAGAACATTCGAACACACCTTACAACCTTGTTGAAGTAGACATCAATAAGAAAATCACCATTTACGGAACAGGATATTACCTGCTAGATAACGATGAAACTCATGCTGATTCTCGGACTAGTATTTTGGGCGATATTAACATCACCAGTACCGATGTGCTTCTTTCAGGATTAACCATGTCGGCCTGCAGAGTCAACGCAGATGATGTCATTGTAGAGCGCTGTCTTATTGAAGGAACACTTCAGGTAGGTGACGCTGCCATGGTAGCCGACGTTACTGTTCGGCAGTGTTTCATAGAGGGGGATGCTACAACACTAATTGAAATTGATTGTGCCATTTTGACCTTCTCCAATAACTTCTGCTACAACCAAAGTGCAGCTACTGGAGACAAAGTGGTGGACATGACGGTGAGTTCAAGCGGACTCATTCTCAACAATATTTTCTTCGGAGATGATGAACTCGAAATTCACAACGTAACCCTCAAAAACAACATCTTTGAATTGGTTACGGTAGACGTCATCAACAGTTCCAGCGTGACGGCATCGAATAATTATGCCGAACTCTCCTTTCTTGCCAGCTTCCAACCATCCGACAATATTGCCAAAACTGATACCATGTTGGACCTTGGCGCTTTGAGCAGGGATGCGAAGTACTTCTTGCTGCCAACTTACGTGCCTGAAGGTGGCGAAGGCTTGGAAGTTGGATCGTTCCCGTACGTTTTATCCGGTCTTCCTCCTATTCCCTCTATTTGGTTTTACGACGGTGAACTTACCGGAGATGACGGTGGAATCGATGTTGATCTAAAAGTTAAAGGTAGAAGATGATGAAGAAAATTGTACTACTTAACGCGCTGCTTCTCCTAAGTGTTTTGGTTTCAGCAGCAACGATAACTGTTAACCTTAACCCGAACAGTGGAGCTGATTTCAACGATGCTCAATCGGCAGTTAACGCGGCAACTACTGGAGATGTTATTTACCTTCAATCGCTTGCAAATTCTTCGCTGTTTCTCCCAACTACCTTGGATTATGGCACCGTGGTTATCGACAAACAAATTACCCTTGTTGGTCATGGTTACTTCATTGAAGAGGCCGGTTTCGGCGACTATTCAGAGAGTTTTCTTTCTGTTCCTGTACTCGAACTTATTGTGAATGATTTAGGCGCTGGTGCAGTCATTCGAAATTTAGAAATTCAGACCCTTACCGTTCAAGGTCCAGATGTCACGGTCCGAAACTGTTTTATTCAAAATGGGGTATTCAATGGCGCTACCAACGCCACTGTATTCAGTTGTTATTTCGAATCCCCTATGGCAACCGTTTCAGCCCTTTCAATGACCAGTTCTACTGGCGGCCAGGTATTCGACAATTGTTTCTTCGGATATTCAGGTGACCTAGCAGATGATGCTGTTGTAGTAGATGCGATTATGGCGTTCGGTGCGGAATTTGACCATTGCAATATTGTCAATGGAAATGCTCAGCTAGGTGATCATTTCGTGCATAATTGCATTTTCTACGAAAGTCAAATAACGTACATCGAAAACGGGATGTACAACAACAACGTTTTTACGACCAACCCTTTTGTTACACCACTCAATCCACTTGACCTTCCTCAAGATGGCACGCCGGTATTTGGAGACCCTACGAATCAACAAGTAGGCGCAACTGACCTCTTCACATTTGAAGGTGACGCAGATGCCCAATGGCGATTGCAACCACTTTCTCCTGCAGTTGGCGCTGCCGATGATGGAGATAACGTCGGGATGTTTACAGCGGGAGATTCCTATGTCATTGCCGGACTTCCTGATGACGGGCCGGTGTTTATTGAAGTGGATTACCTGCAGTTGATTACTACCCAAATCGAATTGCCTATTCAATTCGCTGTTCTATCTCCTTCGGGAAATACCATTTCAGAAATACAATGGACCGTCATTCCAGATGACTTTTTCGTTGGTACTCAAAACTATTCGAACTTCACACCAAGCACCTTCGTGAACGGGTTCATTTCACTAGATGTAGATGCATTGCCAGTCCAGGGAGTGTTTGCTTTGAATGCCATTGATGACGCAGGATTGGAAAGTGGTTTTCAATTCTTCCCTTATCAAAAGGACCAAACACCGCTTGTAACCCCGAACCTTCAGTTCTTTGAATACTACTACAATACCGACCCGGGAGTTGGTAACGGTAACTTATTTGACCTATCTCCTGAAACCGATTTTGAAGGAATTGTGACTTTTCAAACGCTGGTACAAAACGGGCCCAACCCAGGTCAAAACACGCTATTTGTAAGAGCGGTTAACGAATTTGGTGAAGTTGGAACTACCTACTACCACGAGTTTGAATTCATCACCGGAGGCGTCACCGCAGATTGTTGCGACATCGATGGAGACGGTTTTGTTGGTGGTAGTGATTTCCTCGCTTTTCTTCAATTCCTATCTCAACCCGTGAGTGGTTGTGACAATGGGGATTTCAACCAAGATGGTATGGTAGATATTGGTGATCTGCTCATTCTATTGAGCTTCTATGGTACTACTGTGTAGGACAGCCTTGTCAGACGAAGTAACCATTCTGTAGTTTCCTCGTAAACATGGATGTAAAAAAATGCATTCATGCGTCTAATATTGTACATATTGGTGTTCTTCACCTCCCTAGTTGCAAGCCCATTGTTAGCTCAACAGGACACCACTGCGCAGGCCAACGAGCTCCCGAAAGCAACGAAGCCTGAAGCGCAGCAGTTGAAGCTTAAGCCCAGGTTGGGCTTGGGTGTGGGAACCTTGGTTTTCTATGGAGACCTTGGTCGAGATAACAAAGGATACCATCCCGGATCGGCAGATTTTGTCTACACCTTGGATGTGACCAATGAGCTCACTTCATTCCTTGATATCAGGTTGTACACCGTTTTCGGTAAAATCAACATCAACGAGTATACCAACCCACGTCAGCTCAATATGCAAGCCACTATTCGCTCGGGAGGAGCCTCAGTGGCCTACAATTTCAACAACTTTTTCAGAACGGAACAGCCTGTAAAACCATTCATTAGCATTGGTTTTGAAGCGTTTGAATACCTGTCCAAAACAGATATGTTCGATAGCAATGGGAACAAGTACCATTATTGGTCCGATGGGTCCATCCATAATTTGGCCGAATCCGATCCCGATGCAGCGAATTCCATTCTTCTTCAACGCGATTACATCTACGAAACCGATATGCGAGAGCTCAACCGAGAAGGCCTTGGAAGGTTTCCTGAAAGAGCGTTGGCCATTCCGCTGGGTGCAGGTGTAGAATTCAAAGTTACCGATCGTTTCAAAGCGAAAATTGGCGCCACGTATAGCTTCACGCTTTCAGACAAAATTGATCACATCACCGCTGCAGGCGAAGATGAGTACCAAGGAGATAACAAGAATGATCGCTTTCTCTTCTCTTACTTTTCACTGAATTATGATTTGAATCCACTGGGTAAACCTGAGGAATCAATGTTTGAAGAATTCTATGATGAAGATGGTCAGCTGCTTGCTGGTATTGAAGATACTGATCAAGATAATGTGCCAGATGTGATTGATCAATGTCCTGGAACACCAGCAAATGTTCCTGTAGACGAATTTGGATGTCCGTTGGATTCAGATGGCGATGGCTATCCTGACTACCGAGATTTAGAGCCGAACTCGCCTCACACCTACGTGAATGGCGAAGGGATTGCTATGGACGAAGATGACATTTACGAAAAGTACTTGATGTGGGCTGACTCAATTCCATGGGTCTCAGATGATCCATTGAAAGAAAACTATGCCCAGGCAGCTTCTGATATGACGAAGCAACAGAACACATTCCATGTCCGCATTCCCCGTTTTTCCTCGAACCTTTCCCAAGAGGAAATCAATTCACTACTTGCCTTGCCCGATGTTAGCATGACGGTAGAAAACGGCGAGGACGTATTTATCGTTGGAAACTTTGATGAGTTACCATCGGCGATCAAGCGTAAGATTGAGCTTTCTAGAATTGGAATTGATGGAACGCTGGTGAGTGTTGATGAGAACAACGCCATCACCCCAGTTGAAGATAATCCTGGAATGGAAGCCGAAATTATGGCGGCCATGGATTTGGAAGGAAATTCTGATGAATTCAATGTTCACTTCAGAGTGCAGGTTGGAGCCTTCCGATACAGCTTAGCGAGAAATATTTTCGCAGGAGAAAATGACATTTGGGCCATCTCTGGAAATGACGGCCTCACGCGTTACATCACTAGTAGGTATATGTCTATTGATGAAGCCGCTAAAAGAAGAATCGCATTATTACAGGCCGGTTTCGAAGGTTCATTCATCACCGCTTATTCGGGAGGAAAGAGAATCACACTTTCAGATGCTGGGTTAACGGTTGTTGATGCATCAAAAGACCTATTGGTCGACAATGAGAACAACTCTGTGCGAAATGAAGATGTAAAATTCAAGGTGCTGTTGGGTCAGTTTATTGGAGACATTCCAACCGAACAACTTGATCTGCTCTTGACCTTCGGAAACGTGAAGCCAATTCCTCAACCCGATGGAAGTACAGCCTTCATGAGTGTTCCTTGCAAGACCTTTGAACAAGCAGAAGACCTACTTCAACGTGCGAAGGACCTGGGCATTACCACTGCTGAAATCCGAGGCGATTTCAATGGTAAAATGATTCCTCTGGAAGACGCCCTGAACTTAAAGAACTAGGAGTTGACGGAAACACGAATGGCCTCTGCTGTTTTTCTACCGTCTACTGCTGCACTCACTATTCCTCCGGCAAATCCAGCGCCTTCTCCGCAAGGGTAAAGCCCTTTGATTTCAGGATGGTCGAGCGTATCCTTTTCCCGTGGAATTCGAATGGGCGACGAGGTTCTACTTTCTGGCCCTACGATAACAGCGTCGTTGGTTAGAAATCCTTTCATCTTCCTATCAAACTGCTTAAAGCCCTCAACAAGTCTTCTAGTAATCATTCTAGGAAACAACTCGTGCATATTTACCGACTCGAGTCCCGGTGTATACGAACAGCTTGGAAGGTTAGAACTCTTTTTTCCTTGAACAAAATCCAGTAACCGTTGAGCAGGCGCTTTTTGTGTACCTCCAGCCATTTCACAGGCTTTCTGTTCGATTACACGTTGGAATTCCAATCCGGCAAGTGGTCCATCAAATCCAAGTGCTTTCAATTCTTCAGGCTCTACGGTAACCACCATTCCTGAATTAGCATAGGGATTGTTTCGCTTAGAAGGTGACCAGCCATTGGTAACAATTTCTCCAGGAGCAGTAGCGCACGGCGCTATGATTCCTCCTGGGCACATGCAAAAAGAGTATACTCCTTTGTCGTCTACCTGGCACACCAAATTATAGGCCGCCGGAGGGAGTGCATCACCTCGTTCTTTTCTATTGTATTGAATCTGGTCGATCAACGTCTGTGGATGTTCAACCCGGACTCCCAAAGCAAAAGACTTCGCTTCAATTTTCCAGTTCTTTTGATCAAAAAGCGCAAAAATATCCCGTGCGCTGTGTCCTGTAGCCAAGATGGTATAGGTGGAAGGAACTTCCTTGCCATTGACAACAAGCGACTTCAACTCCCCACTTTCTTCGACGATATCTGTGACGCGCGCATCGAAATGAACTTCACCTCCATATTTCAGAATGGTCTCGCGCATGTCCACAATAATCTCAGGGAGTTTGTTCGTCCCAATATGCGGATGTGCCTCCACCATGATGGTCTGATCTGCTCCATGGGCAACGAAGGTGTTTAGCACCTCTCGAACGTTTCCTCTTTTGGTTGACCGTGTATAAAGCTTTCCATCGGAATATGTTCCTGCCCCACCTTCTCCAAAACAGTAGTTGGAATCTTCGTTCACAACGTGTTCTCTGGTTAACTGCGCCAGGTCTCTTCTCCTACTTCGAACATCTTTTCCGCGTTCGAATATGACTGGTTTGAGCCCCAATTCAATGAGCCGTAGAGCCGCAAAAATACCCGCCGGACCGAATCCAATGATATGGACTGGTGCTGCCTTTGAAACATCTGAATAGTGCGTGGGAAAAGATTCTTCTTCGATGGGTTCGCCCTTGTCATAAACGCGCAACTCCAATTGAATCCAAACGCCTTTTCTAGCGTCAATTGAACGTTTTCGAATCACCACTTCGCCCATCTCCTCTTCTTCTACGCGGAGGGTTCGTGCGGTAATTCTTCTGACCTCGTCAGCGTTGGCAGCCTGTTCTGGCTGAATCCTGAGTCTGAGTTCTTGCATAGCACAAAGGTAATTCCTTTGATGAGCGGTCAGTAGCACTTCATCAATTATATTTGATACCGGTGAAAAGACGCTTCTTTCATATCACATTACTTTTAGCGCTTATTGGTTTCAGTTTGGACGCTGCCGCTACACCTGACGTGGTGCCAAAACAAGTCATAGAGATGCGGGGAGATAGCGTCATTGTGCCGTTGAAACAAGCCGGCAAGTTAATTCTGTTCGAAGCTGAAATTGCCGGAGTTACAGGCAACGTGGTATTGGATACAGGAGCATCAGGTTTGGTTCTCAATGAAACGTACTACAGGGATTACACAGGTAGAGATGCAATTGAAGTTGCTGGAATTGGAAGCAATGGCGTAGCAGCATCAAGGACCCTCATTCGCTCCCTAAAACTTCGATCTATTCATTACAAAAATGTCACTGCTGACATCATTCCCCTTGGGCATTTAGAAAACAAAAGGAACATCAAGATCTTGGGTCTTTTTGGATTAGAACAACTCACGGATTTCGAAGTTGAATTGGACTTGAGAAACCTCCAAATGGTCATTCGGAAAAAACCATTGAACTCACGCCAAAAGCCCACGCTTTCTCTTCACATGACTGTTTCGAAACGATGTGTGCTTCTTCAAGGAAGCGTTCAAAACACCCCCTTGAAACTTGCGCTGGATACAGGGACAGAAACGAATGAATATGGTTTTGAGAATTCTGTGTTGAATTTGGGAGAACCAACCTCCTTTTCACTTTACACCGACCAAGATGCCAAGGAGGTGATCTTGGCTGGAAGCTTCAACGACTGGAATGAACATGCGATTCAAATGAAGAAGGAAGGAAACCTGCGGAAAGCCGAGGTTGTACTTCCTCCGGGTAACTATGAATACAAGTTCATTGTGGATGGAAAATGGACGCTGGACCCTCGGAACGAAATCCATTCGGGTTCAGGAGATTTTGAAAATAACGTCCACGTAGAATCGTCAACACAATCATTTCTTTTGGAGGGCTTTGCAGAAGCCTCAGAGGTTATTTGTACGGGAACTTTTAATGGGTGGAACGAGACGGGTTATACCATGATTAAAACGCCCAACGGTTGGGAGTTGGACCTTCATCTTGCTCCAGGAAAGTATACTTACAAGTTGTAGTAGACGGCAAATGGATTGTTGATCCGTCGAACCCGCTCTTCGAACACAACGAGTTCAATGATTTCAACAGCATTGTTTGGATAGAATAACGAGCTGATTCTCTGGGTGGTCGAAAACTTGCGACAATAAATTCAATGTATCATTTCGCTCCCCTCCGCTTTTCCATACTTTTGTTGGAAACATTCCCGCATGGAATCCATGACAACGCCAAAAATTGATTTCAAAAAAGATGGATTGGACAATGAAACACTGCTTTCGTTGTACCAAGCTATTCTTCTTCCTCGCTTGATTGAAGAAAAGATGCTAAGTCAACTCAGACAAGGCAAAATTTCGAAATGGTTCAGTGGAATTGGACAAGAAGCAATTTCGGTGGGTGTAGCCTCTGCCATGGACAAAGATGAATTCATTCTCCCTATGCACCGAAACTTAGGGATCTTTACTACTCGTGAAGTGCCATTGACGAGGCTTTTTGCTCAGTTCCAAGGGAAAAACGAAGGGTTCACCAATGGACGTGACCGTAGTTTTCACTTTGGCACCATCGACTACAATATTGTTGGAATGATTTCGCATTTAGGTCCTCAATTGGGAATCGCTGACGGAATAGGATTAGCGAACAAACTAGGATCGGAAGGCAAAGCAACCTTTGTTTTCACAGGAGATGGAGGTGCTTCTGAAGGCGATTTTCACGAAGCATTAAATGTTGCCGCTGTGTGGGATTTGCCTGTAATTATTGGTATTGAAAATAACGCTTGGGGGTTATCTACGCCTTCCAATGAGCAATTTCGCTGCAAGCAATTCATTGACAAAGCTATTGGGTATGGCATTCCCTCAGAGGACGCTATCCAGGTGGATGGAAACAACATTCTTGAGGTATACTCAACGCTGAAGCGAGTGACTGAAAGCATGCGAAAGAACCCACGTCCGGTGATGATTGAATTCATGACGTTCCGTGTTCGTGGACATGAGGAGGCTTCCGGCACGAAATACTACCCTGAAGGGCTCATTGAAAAGTGGCAAGAAAAAGACCCTGTTGAGAATTATGAAGCGTATTTGCTTCAAGAAGGGATCATCAGCCAAGAGCAAATCGATGAATTGAAAGAGAAGCTTAAAAAGCAGATCAACACAGAGCTTAAGGCATCACAGGCGCTTCCAGAAGTTACTGTGAGTACAGCGAATGAGCTCAACGATATCTTCGCCCCAAGTGCAATAGAAGTAACTCCTGAAACTGGTAAGCGTTCTGAAAAACGATTTATTGATGCCATCAGCGATGCACTCAAGCAAAGCATGGAGAGGCACGACAAACTTGTTCTGATGGGGCAAGATATAGCCGACTACGGTGGGGTGTTTAAGGTAACGGAAGGATTTGTTGAGCAGTTTGGTAAAGGAAGGGTTCGAAATACGCCATTGTGCGAAAGTGCCATTATTGGAACTGGACTAGGACTTTCAATCAAGGGCTGGAAAGCCATGGTGGAAATGCAATTTGCTGACTTCGTTACCTGCGGCTTCAACCAAATCGTCAACAACCTGGCAAAACTGAATTACCGTTGGGGTCAAAACGCCGATGTGGTCGTGCGCATGCCTACCGGTGGAGGAGTTGCAGCTGGTCCTTTCCATAGCCAAAGCAACGAAGCCTGGTTCTTTAGTGTGCCTGGTTTAAAGATTGTTTACCCAGCGTTTCCGGAAGATGCAAAAGGACTTCTAGCGATGGCAATTGAAGATCCAAACCCTGTGTTGTTTTTTGAACACAAGGCACTCTACCGAAGTGTTTCAGCTGACGTAACAGATGCGTATTACACGCTTCCATTTGGCAAAGCCAATGTTATCCAAGAAGGCACAGAACTCACCATTGTTACCTATGGCATGGGAGTGCACTGGGCATTAAAACAAACGGCCGAAATGGACGCAAGTGTTGAAATCATTGATTTGAGAACATTGAACCCGCTCGATACTGAGACCATTTTCGCAAGTGTAAATAAAACCGGCAAGGCGCTCATTTTACATGAAGACAGCCTCACCGGTGGCATTGGAGGAGAATTAAGTGCTTTGATTACCGAGAATTGTTTTACTGCGCTTGATGCTCCTGTGAAAAGATGTGCGAGTTTAGATACGCCAGTCCCTTTCGCAGCCCAACTTGAGAACAATTACATGGCTTCTGATCGATTAGAAGAAGCCATTTCAACGTTGATTAATTATTAACCAAGTACATCGGCTTGGTTTCTGCTCCTGGTGATGGGATCAGCATAAAGTCGTACCCCTGGATGCACTCTTTAATTTGCTGCGGAATTGTTCGTTCTCTATTCAACCACATGGCTTTAATAGGGCGAAGATCTATAACCATCCAGTGGTCTTTTTCTCCCAATTCCAACAGCGGTCTCATTTCATTGATCCATTGGCTATCCCAATCCAGGTTGTCTCCTATGGTACCGTCTTCATCGTCAATATAGTATCGTGTTCCGAAAGAAAAATGGAAGGCATTGGTTCCATTCATTGCGGCCATTTCAGAGACCATATTTCCAAGCTCATAATTGCCATTAAAGGCAAAGCACCTTGCGTGTGAGCGCCTTCAATTTTCACAAACACCCTTGGTAGCTCTTCTTGGTTGAGCGCCTCGTTGTAGTATAATCCATGAATGACCTTTTCATCAGCATGGTTCGATCCTCTAGGTTTTTGTTTAAGTTGGCCTTCCAGTTGTGATAGATATCACAGCTAACAAGAATAGCTTCAACTAATTCAGCTGCTTGATTGTTCACCTTGGCTGCATCGGACTTGAAAATGTGAAGCGAAGACTTGATTTGGTATATCCCGAGCGTTATTCACTTGATATCAATAAAGAAAACAACTACTTTGAAGTCAATCTCAACATTGAGCTTGGGGCTCACTAAAGAAAACAACCTCACTGTCCTGTAACACCTGTTTTTGCTACGCTAAATTGTTTAGTCGTAGATGATGAAATCCATGCGTTGGAACTGCTTTCGTTGTATTGCGAAGAGCATCCAGCACTAAATCTCACGCACAAAACAACCAATCCTTGGGAAGCGAAAACCATTTTAGAAAATGATGCAATTGATTTGGTTTTTCTGGACATTCAGATGCCCGAACTGACCGGCCTACAGCTCTTAGACCTTGTTGAAACCAAGGCGGCGGTTATCATTACCAGTGCCTATGCCCAATTTACCATTGACGGATACCGAAGAACTGCTGGCGCCATACAAGATGGTTCGAATCCACAAGTCTTACATTGTAAATGTAAGTGCCATTACTAAAATTGAAGGAAATACGGTGCGTATTAACGACCAAGTGCTTCCAATAGGGAGAAACTACAAAGAGACACTGTTTCAGTTGATTGGATTCAACTAAAGTGGTTATTCATGGAACAGAACGAAGGCTTCTTTTCAATCAAAACACACTTTTTGTAGTTAAAACCACGTTTTTCTTCGGTAAGCGCCCTCATTTTTAATTGTGGAATTGAATTCCTAACTTATAGGACGAGCCACTATCTACTTACTGTCTTATGCAAAATAAAAGTTCTGAACTTCGCAGAGCTGTTCACCTCATGATGAATGATGTGGTGGAACAGTGTTTTAGCCACATGATTCACCATCCGAATCACAGTGAGGCTATCAATACCATTATTCGTGATGCATCAGATGAGATCAATTACCAAGTATTGAAAATTGATGCCCACGATTGGAGCGGTGAACGTGACAAGCTTGAGGAACATTACCGCGTAATCAATAAAGATGTACAACGAAAAAGTCTAGAGCTACTTTCGAGACTGCAGAGTATTCAAAAAGAGGAGAATGCTTAACGACGTTTTTGAACCACTTTAGGGTTTTTGATTGCCTTTTCAATCATCTTGATATCACTCTTCAACACATTCTTCTTATCCAGTCGCTTCGCCTCATTTAATAGACTTAACGCCTCGCGTGTTTTTCTTTTCGCAGAAGCGATGGCTGCTAAATTTAATTTCACCGCCGCTTTATCATGGTCCATTCTAAGTCCGAGTGATAATGACTTTCTCAAATGGCGCTCTGCTTCATTCAAATTGTGCTCCATAGCCATGTTTCCCTGTAGGAAGTAGTAATACCCTTGTTGCTTTTTCCAAAGGTGAGAAGGATTGATTCTTCCGAGCCATTTACGTGCTTTGTCCATCTTCTGCTGGCGCATCTGAAAAAACACCATAACCATTCTCAAGCTTCTCAAGCACATTAGAATAAGAATGATTGAAACAATCGTCATTCCAATACCGCTTCCCCAATGTCCGGTTGCGTATAAATAAACAGTATAAGCCACTGATGCGGCCGCAATAGCAATCTTTATGATACGAGTATCCATGGTTTCCTTAACTTTCGAGTGCAAAGCTACTAAAACAACAAGGGAACATGGCAAAGCTTCGATGGGACATTTTACAATCAGAGGAAGACTTTCTCAACGCGAAGAGTCTATCCAATGAAAAAGTGGTTGTTATCTTCAAACATAGCACCCGTTGTCCGGTCAGTACAATGGCCAAAAGAATGTTTGAAAACCAATATGACTATGAGTCAGAAGAGGTACAAGCGTTCTTTCTAGATCTCATTGCCTATCGTTCCATTTCGAACTTGATTGCACAAGACTTAGCCGTAGATCATGAGTCTCCTCAGATGATTGTTTTGAAAGACGAAATGGCCATGTGCGATTCTTCCCACAGCATGATCAGCGCCCCGGCCATCTCAAAGTGGTTGTGATTTCGTAAATTACAGGGGCTAACTTAATTTTTACCTTGTTATGAGAGTGCTTCTCTGCTCAGGGTTGTTCTTGCTTATCAGTGTATGTGCTTTCGGGCAACATGGCATGCGCCTGCAAAACAGCTACTTTCTATCTGGTCAACCGCTCTTTGGCGTTGGCTACGAATACTATACGTCCTCTCCGTGGACCATCGGTGCTCATATTGAGCTTGGAAGGTACGCCTACCACGAACAAGATCTCATTCACGCTTCTTGGGAAGAATACAGTTTACAAGGCATCGCCGTTGTTCCTGAAGTCCGTTACTACGTCGGAAAGGGTGCGAAAGAAGGGGTTCAGCAAGGAATTTTTGCAAGTGGGTTTCTCCACGCACGAAGAATGATTGAGTACAGCGTTGACGACCCCGGAAAAAGCGCATACATCCGCAAAGGAGGATCTTTCGGAGGCGGACTGGGAGTTGGTTACCGTGCAGCTTGTGGCGATTTCCCATTATTTGTAGAAGGATTGATTGGATTAGGAAAAGCGCACGCTTTCTGGCAAAATCCGGGAATTGAAACAGAAGCGAAGCAACGTGCTGGATCCTTTGATTCCTCCACCTTTCTCTACCGATTGGAACTTGCAGTAGGATATCGCTTTTAACAGTAGCAATTTCTTAGCTTTGCACTGGAACTAGACGGTTCAAAAATATCAATCACTAGGCAAAGTATCACATGAATATTTTCAAATTTAGAGTTGTCGTAGACATGGAAGAGGACATCTTTCGTGACATTGAAATTGCTACGGACTCCAAATTTCTTGAATTGCACGAGGCAATTCTTCGCGCATTCGATTTCGAGGAAGGCGAAATGGCATCATTCTACATGAGTAATGACACGTGGGAACGAGGTGAAGAAGTCACCTTAATGGATGTTGGCATGGAGATGGAGCTTGAACTAGATGAGGAAGCTGAACAACGCACTCCTTCTATCAAAGCCATGAAAGAAACTGCCTTAGAAACCATGTTGTCTCATCCAGATGACAAGGTTATCTACGTGTATGATTTCTTAAGAATGTGGTGCTTTTACATTGAGTTGGTTGAAATCAAAAAAGCAGCACCTAGTACCTTGTACCCACGAATTTCATTGGTTTATGGAACGGCTCCTGACCAAAACTCGAAAGAAATAGACCTGTTCGGTGACCTCGATCTTCCAGCTGATGGTGGGGGCGAAACCTACAAAACAGGTGATCCAGAATTGGATGCTTATTTGGATGATGATGGCGACGAAGGCCAGTCGTTTACCAGTTTGGACGACCTTGATGACGACTTGTATTGATGCGAACTAAACCGTTACTCATTTCTCTTGTAGGTCCTACCGCAATTGGTAAAACAGCCGTTTCAATTGAATTATCTCGTCAACTCAATGCCGATATCATTTCGTGTGATTCTCGCCAGTTTTTCAAAGAGCTAGCCATCGGTACGGCAAAACCTACTGAGGAAGAACGTTCACTTGCTCCTCATCATTTTGTAGATTTTTTGAGCATCGAAGATGAATACAGCGCTGGAGACTTCGAAAGAGATGCCCTTTCCTTTCTAGAAACCTATTTCAAAGAGAACTCCATTGCCATTGTAACTGGAGGTTCAGGCTTGTATCTCAAAGCATTACTGAAAGGTTTTGATGACCTGCCTTCCGATCTTGGAGAACGAGCGGTATTAATAGCGCAATTCAACAAATCGGGTCTGAAGCCGTTACAAGATGAGCTGAAAGAGAAAGATCCGGTTCAGTTTGAACGGATGGATACCAACAACCATCAACGTGTGATGCGTGCCTTGGAGGTGTGTCGCATTACCAACAAGCCTTACTCTTCTTACTTGACAGATAAAACGGTAGATAGGCCGTTCGAATTACTTGAAATAGGTATCACTGCCGAACGCCTTACGTTGTACGAACGCATCAATACCCGAGTGGATGTTATGATGGAAGCGGGATTGTTGGAAGAAGCTAAAGCAGTTTATCCCAAGCGCGCGTTGAACTCATTAAATACGGTAGGGTACAAAGAACTTTTCGATTTCTTTGACGGTCGATGCAGCCAAGAAGAAGCGGTGGAAAAAATCAAACAGCACACCCGGAATTTCGCGAAACGCCAGATGACTTGGTTCAAGAAAAATACAGGTGCGAAGTGGTTTGATATTTCTGAAAAAGACGAACTTATCGCTTACGCAATAGAACAAAGCCGCAAGAGCTGATGTTCTCACTTTCATCATGATGTTTCATTTCGACGAACATGTAATCAAGGATTTGGAGTTCGACCTCATCAGGTTGATGCTCCATGATTTGTGCATTGGCGAAACGGCACGTTTGCGCGCTGCTGAGCTCACCCCTCATCGGGAACCCAAGCTTATTGAGAAAGAGCTTCAAGAAACAAAGGAGTTTCATCGCATCCGAACAGAGGGCTATTCATTTCCAGCCTTGGACTACCAAGAGCTTGAAATCGATATACAACGTTTGAGCATTGTGGATTCGACCTTGGCTGAAGAAAGCTTCATGCGCATTTTAAGCGCTTCGCACTTGGTGAATACCATGATCTATTTCTTCAATAAGCAGGAGGAAGACTTCCCCCGTTTGTGGTCGCTCTTCGAAAACGTTTATCACACGCAGGATATCATTGCGCCCATTGAACAGGTCTTTGACAACAAAGGAATTGTTCGGAATGATGCGTCGCCAGAGTTGGCCCGCATTCGTCAAGAGCAACAAAGCGTGCGAAGAAAGATCAACAGGAACTTCATTAAGGTAATGAAAACACTTGTTGACAAAGGCTACCTGGCTGATACGAAAGAGGGCTTTGTCAATGATAGACGCGTATTAGCGCTCAATAGCACGCACAAACGAAAAGTGCCTGGCATAGCCATGGGCTCCTCCAAAACAGGAAGTGTCACCTACATTGAACCCCAGTCAAATGTTCCGCTGAACTACGAGTTTGAAATGCTGCGTGATGATGAGCGAAGAGAGATTCACCGCATTCTGATGGCGCTTTCCAAAGAGATACGTGGTCATGTGCATTTGATTTCAGGCTACCAAGGATTGTTGACCCAACTGGATTTTATTTCAGCCAAAACACGATTGGCACTTGAAATGCAGGCAGATCTTCCTGGTGTTTCGAAAGAAATGGAAATTGACCTGGTGAATGCGTATCACCCGATTTTAATGCTTTCCAATAAGAAGGCCGGAATCAAGACCCATCCTCACAGCTTACGAATGGACAAATTCAGTCGGATGCTGGTTATTTCTGGCCCGAATGCAGGAGGTAAAAGTATTTCACTGAAGATGATTGGTTTGCTCCAGGTCATGCTTCAAAGCGGCTTGCTCATTCCAGTAGATTCGAACAGTAAATTCACCTTTTTCCAATCGGTGTTAACCGACATTGGAGACAATCAGAGTATCGAAAACCAACTTTCTACCTATAGCTATCGCCTGAAGCGAATGCGGCACTTTTTAGAAGTCGCAAATCGTAAAAGCTTACTGTTATTAGATGAGTTTGGAACGGGATCTGACCCTGAACTCGGGGGTGCATTGGCCGAAGTGTTCTTCGAGCAGTTGTATAACAGAAAGAGTTTCGGTGTTATCACTACGCACTACGCTAACATCAAACTCAAGGCAGCTGAATTACACAACGCCATCAACGGGTCCATGTTGTTTGATAAGGTATCTCTTGAACCCTTGTATAAGCTAGACATCGGTCAGCCTGGAAGTTCATTTACTTTCGAAGTAGCAGAAATCAATGGGATTCCAAAGGAGCTCATTGAAGAAGCGAAACAACGATTGGATGAAAACAAGGTGAAAATGGATGGCCTTATTGCTTCGCTTCAGACGGAAAAAACGGAGTTGAGCAAGCTACGTCTTCGCACCACTGAAACAGAGAAGAAGGCGCTGGATGCGATGGCGAAAGCAGACCGTCAAAAAAAGAAGTTTGAAGCACGTCAAGCAACGCAAGACGAAATTATTGCCAAGAACAACCACCTGCTGGTGTGGGGTAAAAAAGTAGCTGCGTTCATAGACCGATACAATACCCGATCGAAAGCCAAAGGCAACAAGGAATTACTCGAAGAGGTTCGTCAATACTTGGCCATTGAAAAAACCAAAATCGAAGAAGGCAAGAAGGCGGAAACGTTGAAACGCAAGGCTGCTGAGGCGAAGAATCCGAAGAAGAAAAGACCAAAGGCGAATCAGGATAAGATTAGAGTTGGCTCTACTGTTCGACTCATTGCAGGAGGGAAACAACGCGGAACCGTGATGGAACTAGACGGTGAAAAAGCCACGGTCAATTTTGGCGTCTTTCGAACTAAAGTAGAGTTAGGAAAACTCGCTTACGTACACTAAAAGTCTATCTAATTACGGTAACGTGTCCTGTTACTAGCTCACTTCTCTCCGCTCCTTTCAAGCGCATCTTTACTTGCCAAATGTACACGTCACTAATCACGTAATACTCACCTCCTTGGTTGAAGTCTGCGAGCCACGGTTCTTTTGTGTCATTGCTTTCAAAGAGGAGCACTCCCCAACGATCTGTAATGCGTAGCTCGTAAAAATCAAGTAGTTCCGGCCCTAAGATTACGGGCAAGAAGTAATCGTTGATATTGTCTCCGTCTGGCGTAAATGAATTCGGCACATACATATTGAATTCCTCCCCAATGGTTACCGTAGCAACATCTTGAGAGACGCAGTTGTATTCGTTTTGAACGGTCAATTCAACCATGAACGTTCCAGGTGCTTCATACGAATGGGCCGGATTGGCTTCGTTCGAGAAATACCCATCACCAAAATTCCAGAACCACTCCCAAGCATCAAATGATTGATCTACAAACTGAATTTCAGGATTGTAAATCGTTGTTGCATCTGGTGAAAAAGTAAAGTCTGCAATTGGGTTACCATAAGCATTGATGTACGATTCAATCAACAAGGTGTCTTCACAACCTACGTCAGAAGTAACAATGAGTTCTACATCATACGTTCCCGGTGTATTGTAAAAATGGATCGGTGAATTTCCGGTTGATGTTCCTCCGTCTCCAAAGTCCCAGAAATAACCCAAGCCTCCTTCAGATTGGTTAGTAAAATCTACTGGCAGTGGTACACACCCTTCAATTGGATTAGCTGTGAAATCAGCGGTTGGCGAAGGATGAACCGTAAACGATTGAGTGGTTGTATTTTCGCAACCATACGCGTTAGACGCTGTTAAAGAAACATCCCATGTCCCCTCAACGGTAAATTCAATTTCTGGTTCTGCAATGGTTGAATTACCAAAAGGTGCAAAGTCCCATTCGAATCCATCTGCGTAAATAGATGTATTTGTTACTTGAGCCGTTACAGGGTAGTCACATGATTCGTAACTATCCAATTCGAATTCAGCCACAGGTGAAGGAGAAACAATCACACTCGTTTGAAAGGTATCTGCACACAATTGCAAATTCTCTACAATCAAGGTAACGTCGTATAAAATAGGATCGCCTGTTGTATTGATAAAGGTATGCGTGGGCTCTTCCCCATTGGCCGTCTCATTGTCTCCAAAATCCCATGAGTAGAAATCACCACCTGTTGTTGTATTGTCAAAAGATACGGTGTAAGGGGCACATCCGGTGAAACTCGGCAAATCAAAACCTGCGTCTGGCGCTGCGTTAACCGTAAATGGCTGCGTCAAGGTGGCAACACATTCATTGAATTCGGAAGTAGCTGTAATCGTAACGTCGTAGGTTCCTCCTTCAGCATAAATGTGAATTGGATTGGTAATATCTGACTCCTCACCATCTCCGAATTCCCATTCGACGTTGTTCACATCTGTGCTCAAGTCTAAGAACTGCACAGGCTGTCCTTCACACACAATAGGTGGGTCTGTGGTGAAATCCAATGCTGGCGATTCGAACACTTCAATCATGGCCGTTGTGGTGTCGAAACTACAGCCGTTGTTCACGAATTGTGTGATGGTATAAATTCCAGGATCTGTGAAGGTATGCGCAGGGTTCGGTTCATTGGTAATGTTATCATCGCCAAAGTCATATGCGATCACCGTTCCGCCTTCTGAAAAATCGGTGAATTCAACAGTCAAAGGAGAACATCCTGAAGTGGTATCTGTGTTGAAGAAAGCCGTCACCGTATTCGGCAACACCGTAATGGTGTAAGCAAAGGTATCAACACCGCACTCGTTCGTTGTGATGAGCGTAATCGTGTAATCAGTCGGTTCATCGTCTGTGAAGAACACATGCGAACCGGGCTCTTCTTCATCGCTGCCGGTGTTGTCACCAAAATCCCATTCGTAGACGTCAGGCAAGCCAGTACTCGTGTTGTTGATTTGGGCATCCCACGGCGTACAGAATTCGTCGTAGTCTGTTCCAAATCCGGCCACGGGCTGAGGGAATACTGTCACAATTTCTTGCGCCACATCAGAGCCACAGTAATTGGTTGCAATTACTTCAACTGGGTATTCAACCACTTCATCTCCTTGTTGATAGGTCAAAGGATCTGGAACTTCGGCAATCGAATTATCAATGGCCAAATCCCATTCATAGGTTAAGTACTGTCCTACACTTTCGTTTTCAAACTCAACGAACAACGGGGCACACCCTTCGGCAGGCAGCAAGTTCAATGCGGCAGTTGGTGGATCAATAATTTCATTCGAAAGCACCAAGCTGTCTCTACAACCAAATAGGTTTTCTACCACCAATTCGATGTCATAAATTCCTTCGTCTGGATACGTATAAATCGGGTCGAAAACATTGTCCAATTCTCCGTCGCCCAAATCCCATTCATAAAAGTCGCCTCCCGTAGAAAGGTTCTCAATGTTTACAGGTGCATTGGTGCATCCTTGAGCATCAACGGTAAATTCAGCAACTGGAACAGGACTCACGTTCACTACCACATCGCTGGTATCTGCGCATCCTGTCATCGGATCTGTGTACCAGTAGAAGACATCATATGTCCCTTGACCAATTGAAGGATCAAACACACCGAGCGCAGGGTCTGTGATAGAAGGTCCTTCCCACGTTCCTCCAGCTGGAGAAAAAGCGCCTAAGTCAGCCGCTGGGTCATTCCCACAAAAGATTGGATCTGCTGTGGTTGTTACCACAGGCAACGGAAGTACAGTAATCACGACATCATCCGTTGAGAAACAGGTTCCTGCCCCGAACTCAATCGTTAAGGTAAAATCACCATCTCCAGTAAGTGTTGGGTCGAACAAACCAAGATCAGCATCAATGATGCCCGGACCACTCCACGTTACGTCAGCAATTGGATTAAACCCTTGCAGTTGATAAACCCCGTTGTTCAAACAAATTTCTTGTGGAAGCCCCGCATCCGCCACTACTGGTGCAATCACTTGAACTTCTATTGAATCTAGGTTGGTACAACCGGCAATATCTGTAAACGTGTAATACAGTGTGTAATCACCAATTCCAGGAGATTCAAATTCACCCGCAGGATCAATGATTCCTGGCCCTGTCCACTCGCCTGTTTCAGTAACGTCTGGAAGTGGTGAAAACCCTGTTAGCGTTTCCGCAATTGGCTGATCGCACAGCGTTAAATCAGGTCCGGCATTAACTACAGGCAGCGTATTCACGTTGACTGTGACGTTTCCAACTACTTGGCATCCAACTTCGTCAGTTACCATTACTGAATACCCTTCTGTTGCAGGAGGAGTAACCCACGGATTTGCGATGGCGTTGTCATTGATATTCGACCCCAACCACTCATACGTGAAATTCACTCCGTTATCACTTGAAGGAATTGCTTCGAGCTGCACACTGTCTTCGGCACAAATGAAAACATCCATTCCAACATCAACAGTTGGAAGTTCGTACACCGTAATTTGAAGGTCGTCTGTCGTTTCGCAAGTACCTGTCCCAGTGGTAAATACAAGGTCGAAGGTGCCAACTGAACTAGGTGTGAATTGACCATCTACAGTCACGTTTGGACCTGACCATGTTCCGCCTGCAGCCAGTTGTTCCACTGGAGCGTCTAAACATAGGCCAAAGTCCGGACCAGCATCGGCTTGCGTTGGATCGGCCACCGTTACTTCAATGGAATCAACATTCGTACAACCAGCTACATTGGTAAAGGTGTAATACAACGTCACAATTTCAACTCCATTCGGGGTGAAGGTTCCATCCGTTGAAACATTCGGCCCACTCCACTCTCCAACTTCATCAATACCCGCGATTGGAGAAAAACCAGTGAGTACTTCAGGAATAGGCTGGTTACACACTGTAAGATCTGGTCCTGCTTCTACCACAGGTGAACCTAAAACGAATACGGTTACTTCATCTGAACCTGCACATCCATTGTTATCTGTCACATTCAAAGTGAACGTCTGATCAGCTGGAGGTGTAACATAGGTGTCTAAAAGTGTATTGTCTGCAAGGAAAGGCGAGGCATCCCACGCTGAAGAAGCGTAAGGCAGTTCACCACCTGAAACGACTCCGTTCAGTTGAATGCTATCGCCTTCACAAATGTTGAGATCAATTCCAGCGTCCGCTATTGGTAACTCCCAGACTTCAACAGTAATTTGGTCTCCAGAAAGGCATGATCCACCTCCTGTTTCATAATCCAATGTGTAAACGCCAACCGTTGAAGGTGTGAAAAAACCATCTGAAGTTACGTCGGTTCCAGACCATGTTCCTCCTGGTGTGTTAGGAAAGAGCTCTTGGGCTATTGCAGATTGACAAAAAGATACATCCGGACCCGCATCTGCAATGGTTGGAGGAACTACCGTCACCGTTATGTCATCGCTGTTTTCACAGCCATTCGGGTCAGTGTAGGTGTAGGTTAGTACCACCACTTCTTCGCCATTAGGCGAGAAAACTCCGGCAGGTGAAACGTTCGGTCCTGACCACGTTCCTCCCAAAGGAGAATAACCTGCTAGTACCTCATCAACTGGTTGGTCACATACCGTAATATCTGGTCCTGCATTGACAACAGGAAGTTGGTTCACCGTTACTGGAACATTCCCACTTCCGACACATCCATTGGCGTCAACTACAGAAACAGTATAGTTCTCAGTGAATAATGGACATGCTTCAGGTGTTTCGCTGCTAGGATCGTCCAATGTGGCAACTGGCGACCAAGAATAGTTGTTGTATGGTGCAAGTCCGCCAGATACATCCGCCCCAATTTCGACGCAGTCTCCAGCACAAATTTCATATACATCCGCCGCAGTAACTGTTGGCAATGGATCCACGGTAATATTTATGGTTTCCGTACTCGGACAGCCGGCTGCGGTGAATCCCGTTACTTCATACGTTGTGGTACTTCCCGGCTGAACCGTTGCAGTTCCTCCAGAAGTTGAAATAATTCCTGGCGATGAAGTCCATGTATAGCTGTTCGCACCGGTTGCCGTTAAAGTCGTTGATTGGCCCGTACAAAGTTGATTATCCAAAGCGCTTAGCGACAGATTTGGAGCTGCTTCAACCGTAAATGATTCTGAAGCCGTCCCTGTTCCACATTCGTTTTCTGCTGCAAGGGTAACCGTGAAATTTCCGTCATTCGCATACGTAACACTACCCGGGGAAGCTGTGTTCGCCGAACTTGGGCTTCCGCCTGTCATTGTCCATGTGTAGTCTGTTACCGAAACGCCACAATTCAACACACTTGAAGAAGGAGAAACCGCAGCTCCTGCGCATATATCAGCAATATCCAATACATCCACTTCTGGAACCGTGTTAACTTGAACACTTACTACATCTTGAAAATCCCCGCATGTGTTCGACATTTCAAAAACCACATCGTAAATACCTACAGACTGAAATAAGAATACAGGTTCATCTGAAGCTGCACTTGTTCCGCCAACGTAGGAGAAAGAACCTGTGTTTGGCGCACAGATTAAGTCCGAGTAAAATACTTCCCATGTGGTTGAAAGAGCGCATGGAATACCATCATCAGATGTATTGGTGACAGCACTTTCAAGCGGCAAACATCCAATCACTTCATCCAATGTGAAATTTGGAGTTGGCGCTGTTTCAATGCAAACATCCATGGTAAATTCAGTCACACCACATGCCAATGCTGGGTTTCCAGAATTGGTTGCTTGCAAGGTCACTGTATAGGTTCCTGGATCACTGTATTGGTGAGAAGGGCTTTCTGCCGTGCTCGTATTTGCAGCACCTGAAGCCGGATCACCGAAATCCCATGTCCAATTGGCATTGGGGTTACACCCTTGGTTGTATCCGCCAATAGAGGTATTGGTGAAAGGAACGCTCGATCCAGCGCACGCAATTGGTGGCGCAGTGAATGCGGCAATTGGTGGCGTGTAGATCTGGATTGGAGAAATCGTTACGGTCGAAGGCGTGCAATTGTTATCCGCGGTAATGACGAAAGTGTAGAAAGGCGGGTCATTCTCACAAGACGAAGAAAAGTAGTTGTGACAGACTTCTGTGGGAGGAGGATGGGCGAAAGTCTCCATTGGAGAACCATCTCCGTACTGAATGAAATACTCGGTACTTGGGTGGTTGTTTTCGAACGAGTTCAAATCAAAACAGAGGTCTACCGGTCCGCACTGAAGCGTGTTACCCAATGTTGCTGCACCTACTGCTGGGTTTGTAATGTTGGTGGCCGTGTAGTTTTCTGTCGTTTCGCACCCGTTTGTTCCAGTAACGATGTACGTTACATCCCAGATATCGATTCCGGTGTAGATGTGTTCCAAGTTACTTGGTGCAACCGGGCTATCGTAAACCGGCGAACCATCGCCCCAATCGATGTAGTAATTGGAATTGGCAGCAGGTGTTGACGCATCATTCACATACGCGTAGAAGTCATCAATGCCCAAGCACTGTGTAAAGCTGGCGTCTTCTGTTAAGACAGCAAGCGGACTTTGCTCAACCGTTATTGGAAGTGTGGTTGTACTCGTGCAGCCGTTGTCTGCTGTTACGGTTAATGTCACGTTGAACACAGAGGTTCCATTTCCAGTAGCAACGAACAGGTGAATTGGGTTCGGAAGCGTAGAGGTATTGTTAGCTCCAGCATCAGGATTTCCGAAATCCCATTCGTATGAAAGGTCCGTTCCTGAAGAGAGGTCTGTGAATCCTACTGGTAGTCCAGCACATTGTCCGTCTGCATTGAATGTAAAATCAGCTGTAGGCGCTGGGTTGACCGTTACTGTAATTTGATCGGTTTCATCGCAACCGTCATCGTCTGTAAGTGTAACGGTGTAGGTCGTTGTGGCGTTTGGCGTCACAGCTGGATTTGCAATATCATCAACCCCGTTGCTCCATGATACTTGCGGGTTTGCACCAGCTTGTTCAATGGTGGGAGCTCCTCCAAGAGTTACTGTTTCGCCTTCGCAAATGGTAATATCCTCCCCGGCATCCACTTCACATTGGGCGAAGGTGAAATTAGCGAGTATCAGGAATGCACCTAGTGAAGTTAATTTCAGTAGTCGAATAGCTAAACGTCTCATTGACAATAATTCGAACGCGAAGGTAATGAATCCAACGGTGCTTCGCGCGCGCGCTTCATTATGTTCGACGAAGAAATGGGGCAATTGGTTGCACGTGGGTGATGTTTTATACCTTTTACCATCATTTTTCAAGAGGCCGATGAGACGCTCTCTTTGCTACAACATCTCAACATGGCGGAACTCAGGATTTCAGAACGGATTGGAATCTTTGGAAGGATTGCTTTCAAAACCAACCTAAAGGAGGATGTTTACGTTAAGGATTGGTTTGTAAATTGCGTTGGTGGTTATGTGCCCATCCCATTTTTAGTGCATTCCTAAATTAGAACTTTCTGCGCATACATCACTGGAGGAACATTCCCCAAAGATTCATGTGGGCGAGAGTTGTTGTAATCATTGATCCATATTTCAGCTTGTTCTCTGACTTGATCCATTGTTTCAAAGGTAAAAGCATTCAAAACACCTCTTCTAAAACTACCATTGAAACGCTC
>JAQWQB010000125.1 GCA_029245065.1 Flavobacteriales bacterium
TACATTGACTGCTTGTTGCCCACTATCTACTTGCTCAATGAGGTTAGGGAGGTCTCTGTAAGCATCAGGGCCTACAACAAGGTCCACTAGCTTTTCTTCTTCGAGTAGTTGTTGCTTCAGTCGTTCAGCCATGCAACCAAGCACGCCAATGACCATAGATGGTTTCGCTCTTTTTTTAGATCGAAATAATTCCAAGCGCTTTCTAACCCGCTTCTCTGCGTTATCTCGTATTGCGCATGTATTGATGAGCACAACGTCTGCTTCTTCCAAGTCACGTGTTGTTGTGAAACCCACTTCGCCCAGAATAGAAGCCACGATTTCCGAATCCGAAAAATTCATGGTACACCCGTAGCTCTCCAATAAGAGCTTCCGTCCATTCGCCTTATTCGACTTGACCATTACAGCCTCTCCTTGGCGCTCTTCTTCAATTATTTTTTCTTGCTCTAACATTCAAGCAGTTCAATTTTCATTTTTCCGTGCCGCTCTTGAAACCGAACGGGGGCGTAAAGTTACATCAAAGCAGCGTAGCATGACAATTTGTCACAAAGGTTAACAAAACTTCATGTTTGGATGTTTCAACAATGCCAATTGAAATTTTCAAAGGTGTTTCTACTCTTTTATTCTATGAATAAGTAGTTGAAACTACAAGCACTGAATGCACCTTGAATTCAAAAAGGCTTGCGATAGTCGTTATATATGTACTTACTTTGCAGAGCGCATGATTGTGCTCGACCATCCTGTTTTTGGTCGTAACCTGCAGAAAATCAAACACATGTCAAAGAATCTCGTCATTGTCGAGTCACCAGCGAAAGCGAAGACCATTGAAGGTTACCTCGGAAAAGACTTTGTCGTCAAGTCCAGTTACGGACACGTAAGAGACCTCGCGAAGAGTGATCTAGCAATTGATGTTTCAAACGATTTCGAACCCGTTTATGAAGTTTCTCCCGACAAGAAAAAACTTGTTGCAGAATTAAAGAAACTAGCTAAAGCTGCTGAAGTGGTTTGGTTAGCAACGGATGAGGACCGCGAGGGAGAGGCCATTTCTTGGCACCTTTTGGAGTCGCTGAAAATTCCAGTGACGAAAACCAAGCGGATCGTATTTTCTGAAATTACCAAGTCTGCTATTCTCAAAGCCATTGACAGCCCAAGAACGGTTGATATTAACTTGGTAAACGCTCAGCAAGCACGTCGTGTACTAGACAGACTAGTAGGTTTTGAGCTTTCACCTGTCTTATGGAAGAAGGTTCGCCCTTCTTTGAGTGCGGGTAGAGTGCAAAGTGTTGCCGTACGTATTATCGTTGAGCGCGAGCGCGAAATTGTAGACTTCAAAGCAGAAAGCAGTTTCCGAGTTGTAGCCATCTTCGACCTAGACAGCACTGAATTGAAGGCAGAATTGCCAAAGCGATTTGGCACCGAAAAAGAAGCTACTGATTTTCTTCAGTCCTGTATTGACTCTTCTTATGCGATTAGCAACTTAGAGACCAAGCCATCGAAGAAATCACCTGCAGCTCCATTTACCACATCTACGTTGCAACAGGAAGCTTCGCGAAAGCTAGGATTCTCTGTGTCGCAGACCATGGTAGTTGCCCAGCGATTGTATGAAAGTGGGCGCATCACGTACATGAGAACAGATAGTGTCAACTTGAGTGACGATGCGTTGAAAGCGGCAGCGAATGAAATCGCTAGTAGCTATGGCGAAGAATACGCTCAGACTAGAAAATATAGTTCCAAGAGTAAAGGTGCGCAAGAGGCTCACGAGGCCATTCGACCAACAGACATGACCATTCACCGTATTGAAGGTGAGCGAAATGAAGAACGTCTTTACGAACTGATCTGGAAAAGAACGTTGGCTTCTCAAATGGCTGACGCGAAACTTGAGAAAACAACAGCGAGCATTTCTATTTCTGGAAATGACTTTCAATTTGTTGCCAAAGGTGAGGTCATCAAGTTCGAAGGATTCTTGAAAGTTTACTTGGAAGGAACCGACGAAGAGGACGAGGAAAGCACCAAAGGAATGTTGCCTCCATTGAGCATTGGACAGAACTTGGACTTGCAGCACATTACGGCCACAGAGCGTTTCAGTCATCATCCTCCAAGATACACGGAAGCCAGCTTGGTACGTAAACTGGAAGAACTTGGTATTGGACGTCCGTCTACTTACGCACCAACCATTAGTACCGTCCAAAAGAGAGGGTATGTAGTAAAGGAGGAGCGCGAAGGAAAAGAGCGTAACTACCGTGTTCTCAAATTAGCCGACAATAAATTTGCGGCCGACGATGCAACAGAAATCACAGGTGCTGAACGAGGCAAGCTGTTCCCGACAGATATAGGTATTGTTGTAAATGACTTTTTGGTAGAGCACTTTGTGAGCATTCTTGACTACAACTTCACAGCGAATGTTGAAGAGGAATTTGATAGCATTGCCAGAGGTCAGGTGGAATGGAACGAAATGATCCGCAATTTCTACGGAGACTTCCATAAGTCTGTGGAACACACATTGGAACACTCTGAAAGAGCATCAGGAGAGCGTCACCTTGGAACACATCCAGAATCTGGAAAACCTATTATCACACGTATCGGACGTTATGGACCGATGATTCAAATTGGAGATGCGGAAGACGAGGAAAAACGTTTTGCTTCACTTCTACCCCATCAAAGTATTACGAATGTCACGTTAGAAGAGGCATTGGATTTATTCAAATTGCCGCGTGCACTCGGTGAGTTCGAAGAGAAAAAAGTGAGTGCTGCCATTGGACGTTTCGGACCGTATGTTCGTCACGACGGGAAATTCGTTTCCATCAAAGAAGAACAAGGAGATTCTCCTTACACCATTACATTGGAGCGCGCCATTGAATTGCTTCTTGAAAAGCGAGAAAAAGATGCGAAGGCATTGATCGCAAGTTGGGATGAAGAACCAGACATGAAGATTCTTGAGGGACGCTATGGACCTTATATCAAGGCTGGGAAGAAGAACGTCAAAATCCCGAAAGACAAGAAAGCAGAAGAGTTGACACTAGAAGAAGTGAGAGAGCTGGTAGCCAATGCACCAGACAAACCAAAAAGAAAGCGAAAGTCATGATGGATGGCTTGTTGGATTTTTTCCAACCCTCAGATATTACCGTTTCAACTTCTGAAGATGGCGTAAGAAGATTGGCTGACAGCGCAGTTGTTCACACGAAAGAGCAAATGGGCTTCATTGAGGAAGCTAAGATTTTCATCTTCGGAATAAAGGAAGAGCGAAAGTCTGCAGGAAATGACGGTTGTGCGGAAGGACCTGATGAAATCAGAAAGTTCTTGTATCAACTTCATGACATCGACACACCGATGCCGATTGTAGACTTGGGTAACATTGTTGCCGGAGCTACCATTGAAGATACTTATGCTGCTGTGAAGATGGTTTGCGAAGACCTCCTTCGGGCTGAGAAAATCCCTGTGCTCATTGGTGGTAGTCAAGACTTAACCTTCGCGAACTATGCCGCATATAGTTCCATGGAACAAACAGTCAACCTGGTCACAATAGACCAACGGCTGGATTTTGGAGGAAACGCAGAGCAAAATGATTCGTTGAATTATTTGAATCAAATTGTGCTTCACCAACCTAATTACCTGTTCAATTACTGCAACATTGGTCACCAACGGTACCTTGTAGATAAGGACCTCATTGAACTAATGGACAAGATGTACTTTGATTTGTGCCGCTTAGGTGAAATCAACGCACGTGTTTCGGACGCTGAACCAGCCCTACGAAATGCAGACGTAGTAAGTATAGATATGTCGGCGGTTCGCGGAAGCGACAGTCCAGGAAGCAAACACATTGGCCCGAATGGCTTATATGCTGAATTAATGTGTCAGCTTTGCCGCTATGCAGGCATGAGTGATAAGCTGAGTTCTTTCGGATTATATGAGTACAATCCCGTTTACGATGAACGCGGACGTTCTGCTCATTTGGCCGCTCAAATGATTTGGCACTTTATAGAAGGAGTTAGTCAGCGACGAGGTGACTACCCTGTGGGAACAAAAGATGATTACATAAGGTACATCGTTCCACTGGCTGATCATGAATTGGTATTCTACAAATCACCTTTGACAGATAGATGGTGGATGGATGTTCCTTACCCATCTGGCACGGGGAATAGATACCAACGTCATCACTTAGTCCCATGCACCTATGAGGACTATCAATCGGCCACAAATGAAGAAATGCCCGACCGATGGTGGAAAACTTTCCAAAAACTGACCTGATTTAATGGAGTTGGCTTTGATAGCAAAATTGGTAACCTACCATGTTTTTAAGCCAAAATCCGCTATTAATAAGGCTTTAGAAGCCTAAAGTTATCCCTTTGCTAAATTTTGCTTGCTGATAATTTTAGCTATATTAGCCACTTCTCTGAAAAGGGAATAAACTGGATTTGCACAATTTTAAAGAGGAAAATGGGAATCAAACGTATCCTACTACTTGTAAGTGTTGTTCTATGTTCTATTGCTCTCAAGGCGCAGCAGGACCCTCAGTTCACACAATGGTTTAACGACAAACAATCCTTTAATCCTGCGTATGTGGGTGCTTTGGATGGTGTCTGCGGAGGTAACCACTGTTTTGGTGGGTTCTTCAGAAACCAATGGGCTGGATTCGAGAATGCTGATGGGAGACTATCACGTCCGAACACTTTCATGTTCAACTACTCAGGAAGACTTCAAACAGCTGGTGCGAATACACCGATTGGAATTGGAGCTACTTTCTACTCTGATGAGTTAGGACAAGAGTCTAACACCGTTTTCCGCGGAATGGGTGCTTATCACTTAGATGCGGGATCCGGAACCCTTTCGATGGGGATAGCCTTAGGCTTTTACGGAAAGAAATTGGGTAGCGATTGGCTTCCGCCAGACGGGATAGAATCAGTTTCAGGTGACCCTGCAATTAACAACCAAAACGCCAGTGATGGAAGTTTTGATCTGAACCTGGGTCTTTACTATTACGTGCCAAGAGACTATTACATTGGTTTGTCTACAACTCACCTTACATCTCAAGACCTTACAGACCTTAACATTAAGGCAGAGCGTCACTACTACTTCATGGGAGGTAAAACCTTCAACGTGAATAGTATCATGGACGTTCGTACTAACATCCTTGCTAAGTCAGACTTTAACAAGTCTTCTTTAGATATCAATGCCAACCTACTTTACAGCCAAATGATTTATGGGGGTCTATCTTGGAGACCAGGTGATGCCGTTGCTGTGCACGCTGGACTTGAATATGGGACTTCAACTTCAGAGAAAACTTACAAGCGTACCATCTGTTACCGTTTTGGTTACAGCTACGATGTAACTACCTCTGAAATTAGAAATTATAGTGGTGGTTCGCACGAGCTTTTTGTTGGAGTTTGCTTCTCTTACATGAAGATCCCAATGCGAGTTCGTCACCAGACACCAATCTTTTTGTAAAATAATTTGAAACAAATACAGTTATACTACGTAGTATTTGTATCGAAATCTGCTATTTCTACGACTGGATTATAAATCTGTTGTAAAACCAAGGAAATCATGAAAAAGTCGCTTTATTCGCTATTCTTGCTTGTAGCTTTGGCCGGATGTTATCCCGGGCCAAGGGGCGAGCTAGTTGGAGTTCAACCCCGAGAGGATTGGATACAAGTCAACCCTTATGGAATGAACTACATTCACTACGGCTCATTTACAATGGGTCCAAGTGATCAAGACGTTCCCTACGCGTTGAACACCAAGGCAAAAACGGTAACACTACCGGCATTCTACATTGACATCCACGAGATCTCTAATAACGAGTACCGTCAGTTTGTTGAGTATGTACGAGATTCATTGATGCGTGATCAACTTGCGCAAAATGACAACGAGTACTACTTCTATGCAGAAGACGAGTACGGACGTGAATTGGATCGTTTCATCGACAAGGGATATGTTCTTAACTGGGAAGAAGAAATCGATTGGGAAGATGAAGACATCTTTGATCTATTGTATGATGAGTTCTACCTTCAGGGGAATGATCGCTTCTACAACAGACGTCAGCTAGACTCACGTAAATTGGTTTACCGTTACTGGTGGATTGATTTCGAAGGGGCTGCTCGTAAAGATGGAAAAGATGAAGAGTATGGTGAGGTTAACTCACTAAACCAACTTCATTCTGTTCGTGGTCACAGTGATAGATCTCAATTTGTTATTGAAGAAACTATTCCTATTTACCCTGACACACTTGTTTGGGTACATGACTTTACATACTCATTCAACGAGCCTTTAACGTCTCAGTACTTCTGGCACCCGGCTTATGATGATTATCCTGTTGTTGGTATTACTTGGGGACAAGCTACTGCCTTCAACGCTTGGAGAACTCAGATTTTGAATGAGTGGAAACAGCACAACGGTGAATCATTTGTTCAACGTTTCAGATTACCGTCTGAAGCAGAATGGGAATTCGCTGCACGTGGTGGTCTAGAACTAAGTCCTTTCCCTTGGGGGGGACCTTATGTTCGTAACATCGAAGGATGTCCTTTGGCTAACTTTAAGCCAATGCGTGGTGACTACGTAGAGGACGCTGGTTGTTACACTGTTCCTATTGAATCATATAGTGCAAATGATTATGGTCTTTTCCAGATGGCGGGTAACGTCTCTGAGTGGACTAACACTGCCTATGATGAATCTGTTTATGACTTCACTCACGACATGAGTCCTGAGTATCAGTATCACGCTAAAGCGGACGATGCTCCGTCATTAAAGCGTAAAGTAGTTCGCGGTGGTTCCTGGAAAGACATCGGTTACTATATTCAAACTGGTACACGTTCTTATGAGTACCAAGACACGGCTAAATCATACATCGGTTTCCGTTGTGTAATGTCGTACCTAGGACGTGGAAAGAATGTTGATCCAGAGGATTTTAACGCAAACTAAGCACATTTACATGCTCCATGTTGGAGAGCATACTAATCAATCTAGCCCTTATTTATTAAACCTAAAGCAAGAAAATGAAACCAGGAAGTAAGAAATGGAAATTGTTTATGGCCAAGCTGTACGGAATCGGTGCAGCAATCGTAATCATCGGAGCCCTCTTTAAAATCCAACACTGGCCTTTTGCCGGACTCATGTTGATTATTGGTCTATCTACAGAAGCGGTGATCTTCTTCTTTTCGGCCTTCGAGCCGCCACATGAAGATCCAGACTGGTCTCTTGTTTACCCTGAACTTGCTACTGGAGAGCACGGGCATGGTGATTCAAAAGCGATTAGCAACAACTCATCTTTGACTGAACAACTAGACAATATGCTAGTAGAAGCGAAGATTGAGCCAGAATTGATCCAAAGCCTTGGTGATGGAATGCGCACGTTGAGTACGCAAGCTTCACAGCTTACAGACATCAGCAGTGCAACCGTTGCTACGAAAGAATACTCTGACTCATTGACTAATGCCTCTTCAAAAGTAACTGAACTTGCAGACACGTATGCGTCTGCTTCAGAATCATTGACGGGCCTTAAGGACGGACAAGCACACGGTGCTTCTGCTGGTGAAAACCTTCAGAAGATGTCTGAAAACCTTATTTCATTGAACAACATGTACGAACTTCAACTTCAAGAATTGGAGAAGACACGTCAGTTGTACAGCGGTATGTCTAGCCTCGTAGAAAACTTGAACGACTCTATTGAAGACACACGTCTTTACAAAGAGAACATTGCTGAGCTTTCTAAGAACCTTGCTTCACTCAACACAGTATACAGCAACATGCTGAATGCTATGGGTGGTGGTAACCAAGGTTAATTCAGTCATTTTATCAACCTAAAACTGTGATATAATGGCAGGAGGTAAAGAAACCCCAAGACAGAAAATGATTGGGATGATGTATTTGGTACTCACCGCACTTTTGGCGATGAACATATCAAAAGAAATCCTAGATGCATTTGCACTAGTAGACAAAGGTTTGCATAAAACTGAAGCTACGCTGAGCGCGAAGAATTCAGCTAGTATGGCCGAGTTTGATGGCAAATTGGCATCAAACAGAGACAAAACTAAGCCGTTCTACGATAAAGCTCAAGAAGTGAATTCAAAAGCCGAAGAGCTTACTGGATACATTGAAGAGTTGAAAGCGCGTACGATTGCTGTAGCCGAAGGAGCGAATCCATTGAACTATGGCGAAAACTTCGCAGAGTACATGATTGATGGCAAAGCCATCACTTCAGATGCTTTGAACGAAGTCGGAGATAAAATCATTTCTAAGCCTGATGATAATCAGAACAACACCACACTATTGGTGGGTTCCAATCCTCAATCCCCGAAAGAAGATACGTGGACAGCACATGAACTCAAAACGAAACTTTTGGGCTTCAAAGACTACATCCTTGCTCTTAAACTTCGTGAAGTAACCGGAAAAGAGTGGACCGTACCAGAGTCTATCAAGAACAGTGTAAACGATATATTCGATTACCCAGATGTTCAGGTAGAAGACCGAATGGAATCATGGGAAACGAAGAATTTCTTCCACAACTCGTTGGCAGCTATTCTTCCGATCATGACGAAACTCCAACTGGACGTTCAAAACGTAGAAGCAGATATTCTTTCCTCTATGCTAGCAGGTATTGAAGGCAAGTCGTACAAGTTTACAGACCTTCTTCCTCTTGTTGTACCTGAGTCTAACTACATTCTTCGTGGAGATACTTTCCGAGCGAATGTACTTTTGGCAGCCTATGATGGAACTAACCCTCCAGACATCTTCATGAGTGGAGATCGTTGGAACATGGAAGATTCTACTCGACTTGGCGACGTTACCGAGGACATGAAGCTCTCTGTTGGAGCAGATGGACTTGGTAAGCTTAAAATTGGTACGAATGGAATGCCTCTTGGTGATGCATCGTTTAAAGGACTGATCCGTTACAACGGGCCTCTCGGAATGGAAGAATATGATATCTACCTTCCTCCTTTCAAAGTTGCTGAACCAGCGTTGGTTGTTTCACCTACGAAAATGAACGTTTTCTACCGTGGACTACCTAACCCAGTTGAAGTATCAGTACCAGGTGTTGCACAAGAAGATTTGCAGGTGACTATCACCGGCGGTCATAACTTGAGCAAAGACGGTTCAGGTTGGGTTGTGAAGCCAGGAAAAGGCAAAGACTGTAAGATTGCGGTTTCTGCAAAAATGCCTGATGGATCAACACAGCGTATTGGAGAAAAAGAATTCCGTGTAAAACGTATTCCAGATCCAGTGCCAATCTTTGCGGGCAAGAAGCCTTCTGACAGCACTGTTCCACGTGGTGACATGACAATCGCTGCTGGTGTACGTGCAGAAATGGAGAACTTTGACTTCGACGTTAGCGTTAAAGTAAAGAGCTTCAGCATGGTATTTGTTCGTGACGGACAGGTTATCGAGAAGACTTCTAACAGTAACCGTGTGACCGATGAAATGAAAGCCAACATGAAAAAAGTTGGTAAAGGTCAGAAGGTATACATTGAAAAAATCACCGTGTCGATGCCTGACGGTTCAACCCGTCAAGTTGGTAACATCACGTTGAAAGTAACATAATTTAAAACCCAGCACGCATGAAAAACGTACTTCCTATTCTTGCTGCTCTACTTTTCGTATTTAGTTATAATACGGAAGCGCAGGTTCAAAATGTACTTGACGGTGCCTACGTCAAAGAACATAACCTGACGAAGCGAGTAATCCCATATCCACACTTACGTGAGGCTGATGTGATGTACGCACAGCGCATTTGGCAACGTATTGATATGCGTCAGAAAATAAATCACCCCTTTTACTATCCGATTGAAGAAATCGAGGATCGTAAAAGTTTGTTTGATGTCATCAAGCATGCCCTTCTTGTTGAAGGCTCATTGACGGCATACAGCCTGGGTGTGACGGAAGATGATGATGAGTTCCACTGGCCAATGACGTCAGTTGAAATTGATTCATTACTTCGTCCTGTAATTACACAGTATACAGAAGATCCTGATACAGGTGAACGTATGGCTGTAGAAGTGCAAGATGATGTCCGTTCTGCTGACGTAACGATGTACGAAATCAAAGAAGATTGGATTTTCGACAGACAACGCTCTGAACGTTTTGTTCGAATCATTGGTATTTGTCCAATGAAAGAAGATTACGACAGTGAAGGAGCAAAGCGTGGGTACAAGCCATTGTTTTGGTTGTACTTCCCAGAATGTCGTTACGTTTTCGCAAATGCTGACGTTTACAACTTTGATAATGATTCTCAACGACGCACATTCGAGGACTTGTTCCAAAAAAGAATGTTTAGCAGTTACATCGTGAAAGAGTCTAATGTGTATGACCGATCTATCTCATCTTACGCTCGAGGCGTGGATGCATTGCTCGAATCTGAACGCATCAAAGAAGAACTATTTGTGGTTGAACATGACCTTTGGCATTATTAAACCGCTTTAAATACGATTTAAGCGCTCTCCTTATCTTTGGAGGGCGCTTTTTATTTGCACTATGCTCAACATATCTGGTCTTACACTACACTTCGGTCAACGAACGCTCTTCAATAACGTAGCTCTGTTTATAGGAGATCGCGAATGTGTTGGGCTTACTGGTAAAAATGGTGCCGGTAAATCAACCCTTCTCAGAATGATTGCAGGGAGTCAATCACCTACTGCAGGAACCATCACCTTGCCCAAAGGAGCAACCATTGGCTTCTTGCAGCAAGACATGGTGCACAATGAAGAACGAACAGTTCTCGAGGAAGCCGGAAGTGCGTTTGATGAAATCATCAGAATAGAGAAACGCATTGAAGAGATCACCCAAGAGATTACTGACCGAACCGATTTCGAATCCCCTGAATATTCTCGCTTAATCGATGAATTGAGCGATTTGAATGACCGCCTCAGTCTCATGGGAGGAACGAGTGTAGAAGAAAAGACACAACGAATTCTACAAGGGTTAGGCTTTACGCCTGATGACATGCACCGTTCCCTCTCTGAGTTTTCAGGAGGATGGAAAATGCGTGTCGAACTAGCGAAGCTCCTACTTCAAAACCCCAACCTGCTGCTTCTTGATGAGCCAACAAACCACCTTGATATTGAAAGCCGTGAGGCGCTTGTCATGGCGTTAAATGAATATTCAGGCGCGGTCATCCTTGTCAGCCATGATACCCACCTTGTGGAGACAGTTGCCGACCGGCTATGGCTTGTCAAAGATGGCAGGGTAACTGATTTTGATGATGATATGGATGCCTATAAAAAACTCATCCTTTCCAACCGGAACAAAAAAGGTGAGCGCAAGAAAGATAAGGGACAGAAGAAAACAGCCCCGCAACCTGAACAGGATAATGCGGCTGCCCCTCCTAAAAAGGTCAATCTTGTGCATGTTCAGAAATCAGCACAGAAGCTAGAATTAGAGCTGAAAAAAGCCGGCTTACAAAAAGACCAGATCGAAGCGATTATGGCCGAGCCTGATTTTTATGCCAAAAGTACAGGCGAGCAGATTGCCGAAAAAACCAACGCTCTTGCTGATATTACCAAAA
>JAQWQB010000020.1 GCA_029245065.1 Flavobacteriales bacterium
TATCAGAACGTGGAGGTGAATTGATTTGTCAATTGAAGAAAGACAGAGTGTCTATTAGAGGCAAAGCTGTTAAGTACCTAGAAGGAATTATTGAATTGTGAAAAGTAGAAACAAGCCTGTAACACAATGCTCTACTAATAAGACCTGCAATAGTCCTATTCAAATTCTCACGAGAAGATTTGATGAAAATAACAGTTGCTACTCGGAGACAAAGAAAGGCTTTCTCCATATTTGAATCCTCAGATTATCAAAGTCTGGGTTCGAAATAACATAAGTCGCATCGAATTCAAAATAGCTGCTCAAGAGGGACCGTTGTCTTTGAATCTTCTGGAGGCACTGGTGCAATATAAGCTACAACCATTATTTGAAGGAAAAAAGAAAAACGCAACAAAGCCAAAATGAATCAACGAATCAACGTCAGAGCCATCGTTCATGGTTTTGGTCGGCTAGTGAGCCGACCCTGCGGGCGTTTTCCATGAGTTCACCAACTTAATTTCGATTTCGCCCTTTGTTCAGATCTACTCCTTCAAAAACGCCAACGCACGCTCATTGAAAATCAAGTGATTCTCAATATTGCAGATGTGTCCGCATTTCTCGAGGACGGTGAGGTCTACGTTTTTGTGTACTTGGGCGAACTTTTGAGCTGCTCCCAAGAACACGTGGTCTTGGTCTCCCATGACCACCAAGCTGAGCTTCTCAACTGGCTTGTAGAAGTATTCGCGCAAGCTTCTGAAGAAATGCTTGTACAACCCAACCCACTTCAAGTATTCATCGCGGGTGAGCTTTTGGAACTGACGCATGAAAACACGACGTGAAAAGCTGTGGTTCTTTCGCGGAAGTACAATCCATGAAAAGATGGAATACAATGAACGGTAAGGAAGGATGTAGTTCAACGCTTTTGCCGAGTGCACAAAGAAATGCATCTTTAATGATGCCTTGAAAATGCCCCCAGCCATGACCATGCGGTCTACTAAATCTGGACGTTGAATGGCGATGCGCTGCAAAATGACACTGCCCAGAGATAACGACATAAAGTGCGCTTTCTTGATGCCAAGGTTATTGATCACCTCCAATACATCGCTGGTTACGACGTCAAAATCATAGTTATCAAAATGGGGAGCGATGTTCTTGCTCTTCCCATGGTCGCGTAGATCTAATAGCAACAGGTTAAAATGCGGCGCAAATGCCTGGATTTGATAGTTCCATGTTTCGATGGCGCCACCAGCTCCGTGAATGAACACAAGCCATTCCTTCGCGTTTTCCTGTCTATGAATTTCGTAATGCAACATGCTATTGATCTCTTGGCCCCGGATTCGTATGCTCCTTGACAATTCGTTTTCCTTCTTCTTTAACACTTGGATCCTTCCGATGTTTCCAAATGCGGTCTCTCGCCTCTCTGGCCGCCGTTTCCAAATTGATAATGGGCAACGGATAGCTCTCTCCAGGTACGAAATTTAAGAGTATTGCTTCAATTGGCGGCATTTTCCACGGCTCATGTATGTATTCATTAGGAATTGTTGTCAATTCAGGCACCCATTTGCGAATAAAATCGCCTTTTGGGTCCTGATCTTGCGACTGCTTGATGGGATTGTAAATGCGCACGGTATTGATTCCAGTCACCCCCGCCTGCATTTGCAACTGTGGATAATGAATACCGGGTTCGAAATCGAGAAAAACAGAAGCCAAATGATACGCCCCATCGCGCCAGTGAAACCACAGGTGATGGGTCAAAAATGAAACCAACATGGCACGCATCCGGAAATTGATGTAGCCGGTCTTGTTCAAACAGCGCATACACGCATCCACAATGGGAATTCCTGAATGCCCCGTTTCCCAGGCCTTCAACTGCGCTTGGTTCGTATTGCGCGACAGGGAATCATAACCACGATTAACATTCTCAAACTCCATACGCTCTTCAGATTCGAACTTCTGAATGAAATGACAATGCCACCGAAGCCTCGATGAAAAGGCCTCAAATTGTCTTTTGTAGGGCGAATTCTTCTTCGCGGCCTTCGCTGACTGGTAAGCTTGCTTGATGGAAAGGTTGCCATACGCCAAGTACGGACTCAACCTGCTGCACCCCGTTCTGCTCTGTTCTGGCTTGGAAATGGACTTGGCGTAATTCCGAATGCGGTCTGTCAAAAAACTGTTCAAGTACTTGTGGGCGAAGTACTCCCCTCCCGGCTGCATCTCTGGCTCTTCTGCTAAGGCCGGGTACACAGAACGAGCTCCAACTTCTTCTATTAAAAAAGCCGGACGAAAGGCCTCCCAATCAGGATGATCAAACGGTTGGCTCATGAACCAATACCACGACTTCATCCAATCTGCACGCGACGGCAATTTGCGAATGACGCCGTTGCACTGATGCTCTATCCAATGGATATTTTGCTGGGCGAACCATGTTTCCATCATAACATCGCGTGCGAAGGTGACGGCTATACCTGTCTCTTCATAAGAGAACACCTTTTTAACCACGAAATCTTTCTGGAGCAACTCAAAAGCTTCTTCCACTTCGCAATGGGTAACAAGCATTTTCGTTTTGCGCTCCTTTAGCTCTTGATTGATGCTTGTAATGCCCTGCTTGACAAAGTTCCAGTGTCTGTTAGACAGTTTGGGCACGGCCATCAATGAAGGCTCAAAAACATACAGAAGCACAATGGGTAAACCGGCCTCAATGGCTGCTTTCAGCGGAGCATGATCGCGTAGACGCAAATCTCTCTTGAACCAAACAACATTGATTTCCGGTTTCATCGTCCCTTACTTTTTACTCAAGAAGGAAGTCGGGGCATCCGTTTTCGCGTAATTAAGTCTTCCCAACGAAGTGGGCTTGAGGTAGCGGTCTAAACCAGAAATGGTCACCACATTGGCGGCCTCCAAGTCTACAAATCCGTCTTGCGACAAGAAATCTTCTTCCATCTCCACCCAAGCAATTTCTGCAATGATAAAGCGTGTCCCGTTGTGGGGAATCGGCATGTCTTCAACCAACCTCATCCCAAGTCTGATGGGCGCTTCGTCAACAGCAGGTGCTCTCCAGTTTTCGACGGCCCGCTCGGTTAAGCCCGTTGCTTCAAACTCCGACTCCTCCCTATCATAACGCGCACTGGTTTGGTGTGCTTGCTGAAAGAAGGGCGAAGCAATGTGATTCAGCGAGAACTCCTTCGTTTCAAGGATGTTCTCGTAGGAATGCCTGGTAACACTGGGCGGACGCATGACCATGCCCAACAACGGTGGATTTGACCCCAAGTGAATGACCGAACTAACAATGGAAAGATTTGCTTGTCCGTCTGCACTTCGTGTACCTACTAAGTTGGCACTTTTGTACCCACTCAACGCATTGATGAAATTCGCGCGAAAACGCTTTTCCATTTCATCTATTTCGGCACGAAGGATCCGTTTCATTAGAGTTTGATTGTACTCATTCCTCCATCTACCCCTACTACTTGACCGGTGATCCAACTTGAATTGTCAGACACCAAAAACGCTGCTGTTTGGGCTAGTTCTTCTGCCGTACCAACACGCTTCATTGGGTGACGCGCATCAGCGGCTTCACGCTTCTTCTCATTGTTGAGCAGCATCTCTGCCAATGGGGTATCGGTGAGGCTAGGCGCTACCACATTCACTCTAATCTTAGGCGCTAGTTCAGCTGCCAACGATTTTCCTAGTCCTTGAACCGCTGCTTTTGCAGAAGCAATGGAACTGTGGAATGGCATGCCGTTGTTCACAGCAACTGTTGAGAACAAGACGATTGCAGGGTTCGTCCCTTTCTTCAACAGTTTTAGATTGCGCTGAACATTCATGAAAGCACCGACGTAATTGACTTTCAGGTCATCCATTACTTGCTCTTCTTTGAGCGATTGAAACGGCTTCAGGGTGATGCTTCCAGGGCAATACACCAATCCATCCAGTTCATCTACATGCTCCGACAAATCAACCGCTTCAGCCACCACGTCTTGCACAATGGACGTGTAGTTTCCAGGGGCATCGCTTCCAGAACGGGAAACACCTATGACATGATGTCCTTCAATCAATAATTGATTTCGCAATGCTTCGCCAATACCTCGGCTATCTCCAATTACTGCTATGGTTTTCATCCTGCCTTCAATTTGTCAATTTGCTGTGCGATTTTTTCAGCCTGAGCGGCTAATTCATCCGCTTTCGATCTGTTGGATGAGCTCATTTTAAATGACTCTTCCATAAGTCGCTTGTACTCTTTCTCGAGTTTTGCAACAGGGTCTTTTTTAAATATTCCAAACATGTAAAAAGAACAAAGCAGAGGCGATATGGTTCACCTCTGCTTTGAAATGTCTTGGAAGAGGGGCGAAAGCGGCCCTCCCTGCCTGATTATTTTATCGAGGCAAGCTTCTCTTCAATGATTTTGATCTTTGATTCAGCATCTGCCTGCTTCTTGCGCTCATTGTCTACCACTTGGGCAGGCGCTCCGCTCACAAAACGTTCGTTGGAGAGTTTCTTCTGGACAGAGATTAAGAAGCCTTTGAAGTATTCGAGTTCCTTCGTTAGTTTCTCCTTTTCTGCTTCCAAATCAACGGTATCGCCAAATGGAATGAAGAACTCATTCGTGCCAACAAGGAAAGAGAATGAATCTTCCACTTTGTCATTCACGAACTCTACTTGAGGCACATTGCACAAGTGCGAAATCACTGGCATGAACGACTTGTTGATGCCTTCGTTGTCTTTGATGAACAATTCAATGGCATTTTTCATCGCAATCTGCTTTTCCTTACGGATGCTTCTGACGTTGGTAATGACATCTTGAATCACTTCGAAATCGCTGAGCAATGCTTCGTTCTTCGCCCCGGCTTCTGGCCAAGAGGCTACCACAAGTGCGTCGTTCGCTTCTTTTCTTTCGCCAAGGAAATGCCAAATCTCTTCAGAAATGAACGGCATGAATGGGTGCAACAGACGTAGCACTGTTTCAAACGTATCAACAACCGCGGCTTTCGTTACAGTGTCGATTGGCTGTCCGTAAACCGGCTTCACCATCTCGAGGTACCACGAGCAGAAATCGTCCCAAATGAGCTTGTACGTTGCCATCAATGCTTCAGAAATACGGAATTGATCGTACTGACCATTGATCTCTTCAATAGCGGCAGCCAATCGTGCATTCATCCACTCAATAGCTTTCACAGCCACTTCTGGTTGTGGTCTATCTTCTACTTCCCAACCGTTCACAAGGCGGAAGGCATTCCAAATCTTATTGGAGAAATTTCGTCCCTGCTCGCATAGCTTATCGTCAAAAGGAAGGTCATTTCCAGCAGGAGAAGTCAAGAGCATTCCCACACGAACTCCATCTGCCCCGTACTCCTTCATCAAATCAATAGGATCTGGAGAGTTACCGAGCGACTTGCTCATTTTTCGTCCTTGCTTATCTCTTACAATACCCGTGTAATAAACATTCTTGAAAGGAAGTTCACCTCGGTATTCGTATCCAGCAATAATCATACGCGCTACCCAGAAGAACATAATTTCTGGAGCTGTCACCAAGTCGTTGGTCGGATAGTAGTAGTCTACTTCTTCTTTGGTGTAGAATCCGTCGAAAACAGAAATTGGCCACAACCAAGAAGAGAACCACGTATCCATTACGTCTTCTTCTTGTTTCAAGTCAGACGCTGTCATAGAAGCATTTCCAGACTTCGTTTGTGCTGCCGTAATGGCTTCTTCCAAGGTCTTCGCCACTACAAAATCATCATCTCCTTCGCCATAGAACCAAGCTGGAATGCGGTGTCCCCACCAAAGCTGACGACTAATGCACCAGTCTTTCACATTCTCCATCCAGTTACGGTACGAGTTCTTAAATTTTGGAGGGAAGAAACGAATGGTGTCATTCATAACGTTGTCCAAAGCGGGCTTCGACAAGTCTTTCATGTCTACGAACCACTGCAGTGAGAGTCGTGGTTCAATCACCGCATCGGTACGTTCAGAATAGCCCACCTTGTTTTGGTAGTCTTCTTCTTTCACCAACAAATCAGCCTCTTTCAAATCGATGGCAATTTGCTTTCGCACAGCAAAACGATCCATACCATTGTACTGAGCTGCGTGCTCATTCATGGTACCGTCGTTGTGCATAATATCAATCGTTTCTAGGTTGTGTTTCGCACCTAGATCATAGTCATTTGGGTCATGGGCCGGCGTCACTTTCAAGCAACCCGTTCCGAATTCCATGTCTACATAATCATCTAAAATGATTGGAATCTCTCTGTTCACGAACGGCACAATTGCCTTCTTTCCATGAAGATTCGTGTAGCGTTCATCGTCTGGGTGAATGCAAATTGCGGTATCACCTAGAATGGTTTCCGGACGTGTCGTAGCAATGGTAAGCCACTCATCAGTTCCCGCCACTTGGTAGCGAACATGGTAGAGTTTACCATTTACTTCCTTATGGATTACCTCTTCATCTGAAAGGGCTGTTTTCGCTGAAGGATCCCAGTTGATCATTCGAACACCGCGGTAGATCTTTCCTTTGTTGTAAAGATCAATGAAGGTGTCAACTACACTTTCGTAGTACTTTTCATCCATGGTGAAGCGCGTACGATCCCAATCGCAACTAGCTCCTAGTTTCTTGAGTTGTTCAAGAATGATTCCACCGTGTTTGTGGGTCCACTCCCAAGCGTGCTCCATGAAGGCATCACGTGAAAGGTCGCTTTTCTTCACGCCTTCTTCTCGCAATTTGCGCACTACTTTCGCCTCCGTTGCAATAGATGCATGGTCTGTTCCAGGCACCCAGCATGCGTTGTAACCGCGCATACGGGCTCTTCTGACCAAGACGTCCTGAATGGTATTATTGAGCATGTGTCCCATGTGAAGCACTCCCGTAACGTTGGGAGGAGGAATCACGACGGTGTATGGCTCACGTTCGTCTGGAGTTGATTTGAAGAATTCGTTCTTCAGCCAGAATTCGTACCATTTGTCTTCGGTTTTCGAAGGGTCGTATTGACTTGGAATATCCATTGTACCTATTTTTCGCCGAGGCGTATTTTTAATAAGGTGCAAAGGTCGGAAAAGTTGGGGAGTTAAGCTCCCAATTCGAAAATTGAAATCCGAATTGAACGTCGAATATTGAGTTTCTTTCCACCTTTTTTCTTCAAAAGGTGGAGCCAAAATCGTGACTCATCACCTTCCCTTCAATTTCTACACTTTACTCCTATTTGAATGCAAACTCACCTTGGATCACCATTGACAGCATGACTCAACGCTCTTGGCCAAGGCTTAAACACTGCATTCAAATTTCGGAGTTTCAGCGTGAAATTGTTCGGGTCACGCGATAAAGTCAGCCGCCTTGGACGAATTGAGATGGTCAGCCTAAATGGTCTGCTCAACAGCCGACCTACTAGGTGGAAAATTGTTTTCTATGTCCTCATGCCATCTAAGCAGTAGTGCCCTTCCTTTTATTCGTTACAAGAAACAGCTTTGATAAACTGAGGCTTGAACCTTTATTCCGTGTGTATGAAAAGTGGTTTTTAGTAGTTCTTGAACAGTTGAGGAGTTTGTCCTAGTATGCCATCTCTACAATTTTGCGTACCGATTCAGGTGTGACCAATCCGCGTTCACCAGCTCCTTTTATACCACGATCATTGAAGCGCTTTTCGATTTCTTCTGCGGTCCCTTGGTAATCGTTTGTGTATGCTGAGAGCTTGGTATCTATGCCCAATGACTCATAGAATTCCTTGGTTTTTTGAATTCCGGCTTTGGCCTTTTCCTCCAGTCCGCCTTCGGTAATTCCCCAAACACGTTCTGCGTATTGAGCGAGCTTTTCTTTCTTCGTTTCGAAGCTGGTGAGGTAATGACTTTCAGCGATGATGGCCAACGTTCGCGCATGATCAATTCCATGCAAAGCAGTCAATTCGTGGCCAATCATGTGGATTACCCAATCCGTTGGCACTCCCTTTTGAATCAATCCGTTCAACGCCAATGTGCATGACCACATAAAGTTGGCCGCCGCCTCGTAGTTTGAAGGATCCTTCATGATACGAGGAGCCACTTCTATAATGGATTGAAATACTCCTTCGGCGAATCGGTCCTGAATCAAGGCGCCAATAGGATACGTCATGTATTGTTCCAGCACGTGGGTAAATGCATCTGCCAATCCGTTTGCCAATTGCCTTTGCGGAATAGATGCCACTACCGTAGGATCTAAAAATGAGAACTTCGGGAATAAACCTGGTCCGCCCATTGGGAGTTTCACCTTCATCGATTTTCGGGTGATGACCGCTCCTGAATTCATTTCCGATCCGGTTGCAGGAAGGGTCAACACGGTACCGAAAGGCATTCCTTTTTCAGTTCGAATTCCTTTGGCAAGGATATCCCATGGGTCTTCTCCTTCGTACAATGCCGCTGACGAAAGGTATTTCGTGCCATCGATGACACTTCCGCCCCCAACAGCCAGCAGGAAATTGATGTCCTTGTCTTTAATAACCGCTAATGCTTCCTTTAAAATGTCGTATTCCGGATTGGCTGGTATTCCACCAAACTCGGTCACAGAGACGCCTTCCAACGCTTCCATTACGCGATCGTAAATCCCATTCTTTTTGATGGAACCTCCTCCGTAGAGCATGAGTACTTTGGCATTTTCAGGCAATTCGCTCTGTAGCTTTTGCAGTTGATCTTTTCCGAAGATTATTTTGGTTGGGTTGACGAATTCGAAGTTATTCATTTGAGATGCGGGTTTTGAGTTGGGAGTTGCGTGTATTGAGTGGTGAGGGATGAAAATTCTATGGTGATTTAATAGACCGGGATGTCCGCTTGCGTTCATCCAAATCTCAAGAGTCTGTTTCAATGTTCAAATAATGCATCGATAGCAGCAACAATGCTGCACGCAATCTTACAGAAGGTCATTTATCAATCTACCTAAAAACACCCTTTTGGCATGGTTGTTTCAATATACAACGAAAAAGAACGCTGTTAATTGATTGTTAAAGTCGGAACTTTAGCAAAAATATGGCGTTACATTTGAGACAACAAAAGAGAAAACCCACTATTATGAAACAAGTATTTTTAACAGCTATCCTTGCGGTAGCGATGGTATTCGGAGCTCAGGCTCAAGCAGAAGTAACTTCAGGAGCAGTAATCAAATTAGACAAAGAAGTTCATGATTACGGAACAATCCAGCAAGGTGGAGACGGTGCATGTGAGTTCGTTGTAACAAACGAAGGAACATCTGCATTGACTATCACACGTTGCAAGGGATCTTGTGGATGTACTGTACCTAAGTGCGAAAAGGCACCTGTCAATCCAGGAGAGACTTCTACGATTTCTGTGAAGTATGATACCAAGCGTGTTGGTCCTATCAACAAGTCTGTAACGATTACTTCTAATGCAACGAATGAGCCAACAAAAGTTATCCGTATCAAGGGAACTGTTGAGGCTTCTGCAGCTGGAGGCGCACCTGTTAAGCAGTCTGCTTCTGGAGCACCAGTAAACAAGTAAGGTAATGCTGAAAAGCACCCTCATTATAATTTGCACACTTTTAAGCTCTGCTACTGTTTTCGGACAGCTAGCAGAGCTTTATTTTGACCGAAAGGTCCACAAATTTGATCCGGTAACAGAGGGCGAGCAACTATCGCACACCTTCACCTTCACCAATGATGGAGACGTCCCACTGATCATTACCAAGTACCAGGTAGAATGCACCTGTACAAAAGTTACCTTCCCTAAAGAACCCATTCCTCCTGGAGGCACAGGTGAGATTGTAGTCGATTTCGACACCACTGAAAAAATCGGTTGGCAATACCGCAAGATTCAGCTGTATGCCAATGTGAAAAAGGGTGTTGCTGAGGTGGAGATTCGGGTGAAGGTGAACGATCGCCTGCGCTAAAGCTACGGCACTTCGTCACTTCGGTAAACTCAGTGACCTTACTCAGTGACCTCTCCCCTTCCAGCTCAGGTTCAATTTGAATAGGCCTCATTCGAATCATTTTACTTCGTGGAATGAACCTTTCCGAAGTACGCGTGTACAGCAGCTCAAAATCTAAAGAAGCTATGACACGCACATTCACATTTACCCTTTCCCTTTTTATTTCTGCTCTTGCTTTCGGACAAAGCGCAGGTAATATTCTCTACAACGAAACGAGCCGGTGGTCTGCTCAAAATATGCAACGTGAATCGTCGTATCAGGCGTCTACTCCCAGTCAAGACCATTTGATCATCAACATTAACGGATTGTTCAATGTGAAGGCAGATTCTTACTTAGCCATTTTTCACGCCGTGCAAGTTGGTGAAACAGCTGCGCAGGCAGATTCATTGATGCAGTTGAGGCTAGAAGGATTCACCAACCGTCTTATGAAACATGGGATGAAACGTGAAGATGTTGTACCAGACATGTTGAGCCTGGTTCCTGTTTACGAGGTAGAAGTAACCAAACGACTTTTCACCACCAATTACACAGAGATTCCGGCTGGGTTCGAAATTCAAAAGAACATCCATGTGCATTTCAAAGACGCCGCCATGTTAGACCGAATTGTGACTGCTGCCGCCATCAATGAAATTTACGACTTGATCAAGGTCGATTACTACGTGAAGGACCATCAAGCGATGTACGATTCGTTGCGTGACCAAGCCATGGAACTTCTAGAACAACGTATTCAGCAATTCAAAGACGCAGGCATTACGGTTGATGATCAATGGCGACAGATGACAGACCGCCAAGGGGTGTATTTTCCATTGGAACGTTACGTAACCTATCAGCCAGTTACCAAAACAAGTATTGAAGCTACTAAGAAGCGAAAGCGCACGGCAGATGAGGAAATTGAAGTTAGACAGAGTCCGACTTTGTACTACAATAAGCTTCCTTATGGCAGTTACGACTTCATTTTTAATCCGGAGATTATTGAACCAGCCGTGCAATACACTTACAATTTGCAGCTGAAAATTCTGGTTGAAAGACCCAAAGAGGAACCGAAAGAAGTGAAGGTTCCCGAGCCACAAATAAAGATTGAAACAGAAACAAAGTACATTCTTGTGACACCTGATGGGAATATCAAGCAACTACCCGGAGCGAATTAATCTATCCAGTATATTTGGCGGCTATGAGTAAGGCCGCAGATCAACTAAAGAATGCATTGAAGCTTCGCGAAGAACAACATCTTCTTCGCGAAGCTTCTGTTCATTCAGGCCTGATTGATTTTGCCAGCAATGATTACCTCGGTTTTGCGAAACGTCCCATTCATATAACAGCACCTGCGGGTGCCGGAGCGTCCAGGCTCATTACCGGATATTCAGCCTCGTTGGAACGGTTGGAGTTTCGCTTGGCTGATGTGTACGAATCTTCACACGCTACCTTGTTCAATTCTGGTTTCGAAGCCAATCATGGACTCTTCGACATGCTTACGAGCCAAGGAATACACGTGTTGTATGATGAATTTAGTCATGCAAGTATACGTTCTGGACTTACGGGAAAACGCGTAAAAACATGGGCCTTCAAGCACAACTCTGTTGCGGACCTGAAAGAAAAGCTTGGTAAACTTGATGGCCCTGTGGTGGTGGTTACAGAAGGTCTGTTCTCCATGAATGGAACCATTGCACCTTTGCACGAAATAGTAGCTCTGAAAAATGAATTTGATTTTGCTCTTGTTGTAGACGAAGCACATAGCACAGGAACTTTTGGGCGAGGATTAACGGGCTTATCGGGAATGTTGAACCTCACCGAAGACATCGATATTCGCATCCACACTTTTGGCAAGTCACTTGGAAGCCAAGGCGCTTGCATTGTAAGTGACGGGACTATTCACGCAGCGTTACAGAACTTTTGCAAGCCGTTAATCTACAGCACAGCTCCTTCCCCCCTATTTGTTGCAAGTGTTCGCCTTGCGCATGACAGCCTATCGGAACTAGAGTCAAGCCAACGTCAGTTGCATGAAAACATCGCGCACTTTCAACGCCGCATCACAGAAAACAACACCTTTCAGCAAGGACTTCACGGGCCTATTCAATGGTGGAAAGGGAGCTCAGTGCCTGTGGTCATGAAAAAGACCGAACAGCTTAAAAATGAAGGATTTGACGTTGTGGCTATCCGTCCGCCTACCGTTCCAGAAGGAAATGAAGGAATTCGCATTTGCCTGCACGCTTTCAATAATTACACGCAAATAGATGCGCTGTTGCAAGGTTTCAATGATTAACTATTCGTATTTTCAACATCCTTAATCGACTACTCATGGAATATTTTGTGACTGGAATTGGTACTGATGTTGGAAAAACGGTGGCCTCGGCTATTCTCTGTAACGCCTTAGAAGCTGACTACTGGAAACCTGTTCAAGCAGGTGCTTTGGACAATAGCGACAGTCATTTCGTTCGTTCGATGCTTCCATCACACTTAACTGTTCACCCTGAAGCTTATAGACTTACTGAACCAATGAGTCCGCATGCAGCGGCGCGAATAGACGGAATTGAAATTGAGACCGGCTCGTTGAAATTCCCTTCGCATGAACGCACCTTAATCATTGAAGGTGCGGGAGGATTGCACGTTCCATTGAACGACCGACAGACTTACATTGATCTCCTTCCTGTTTGGAATGTTCCTACTATTCTAGTGAGTCGAAACTACCTAGGCTCTATCAACCACACCTTAATGAGTTATGAGCTGCTAAGTCAGCGTGGAATTCCTATTGCAGGTATTGTGCTGAATGGCCCTGAAAATGACGAAACAGAGCGTATTATTGAGCGCTATACTGGTGCCACTATTTTAGGACGAATCCCAGAAGTAGAACATGTAAATGAAGCCTTCATCCGAAATTTAGCATCGGTCTGGAAACTCGATTTAGCAAAGAAGCTGGCGAAGACATTTCCAGTGAATGAAGCTATAGAGCGGAAGGTAAGGTTGATGGTTTAGGCCTTTCCGTCGCTTGCTTTCTTACGAGCAAGTTCTTGAAGATCCGTTACCATATCAGACTCATCAACGATTTCATGCCCGAGTATTTCTTCAAAAAGATCTTCCATGGTCACCAGTCCAATGACATTTCCGAATTCGTCATTCACCATGAACAGATGAGATTTATTTGCTTTCAACAAACCGAAAAAAGCGATCAAACCAGTCGACTCTGAAATGAACTTCACTTCCCGGGTCAGCTCAGAGAGTTGGGAACTAGCTTTTCCTTCCGAAGCAGCAAGCAGGACATCATCTTTTAGTACCACTCCAATTACATCGTCTTTGTCCTTGTTATATATGGGAACACGCGAGTGAATCCTTGCGTCTTTCTCTGCCAAAAAAGCTTCTATTGATTGGTCTTTTTGGGCCATGAATGCTACAATTCTAGGCGTCATGATATCACGCACCGTTTTATCTTCGAGCGTCAACAAATTCCGAATGATGGTTGACTCTGATGCATCCAACACCCCACTCGACTCGCCTTCTTGCGTAACCTGCATGATATCCGATCTGGAAAGCACAGATTTCTCTTTTTCCTTTTTCAACGAACGGGTAATTAGTTGAGAGATCCATACCAAGGGAGCCAAAATCCACATCAGCACTCTAATAGTTTTAACGGTGAAAGGCGAAAGGGCTTTCCAGTTATTTGCACCTATGGTTTTCGGAATGATTTCAGAGAGTATGAGGATAGCCAGTGTCATCACCACAGCGATGATTGACTCATAGCTCATTTTGAGACCAAAAAGATCTACGAAATTCTGCCCAAAAACTTCGCCTGCCATCGCACCCACACCGATTGCGCCTACTGTGTGTGCAATTGTATTCAAGGTAAGAATAGCCGAAAGCGGTCGGTCGATGTCTTCTTTGTATTTCGCCAATAATTCACCCGTTGAAGTTCCCTTATTCTTCTGGTCTTTAATGTAACGAGGAGTGACACTGAGCAACACAGCCTCTAAAATTGAGCAGAGGAACGAAAAGGTAATGGAGAGGATGAAGAAAAATATGAGTGCAGTCAAATCGACAGTTGTTTTAGGTTGGGTCTTAAGATTTGCGCATTCATCTCAAATTTCTCAAGACGAATTCTACGTTCAAATATAACTTTTCATTTACAGAGCACCTTGATCTGGACTGTTCTTTCATTCACCTTGTCCGAAACTATCATCCTCCAACGTTGAAAGGAATGCCACCAAATTGTCTCTTTCACTGAATGTTAACTCAAACGGTTTGATACGCGCATCTTGATTAGGATGTTGTTGTCCGCCTTGTTCATAGTGCGCAATGACTTCGTACAAGTTAGCGAGAGAACCATCATGCATGTAAGGAGCGGTTAATGAAACATTCCTCAATGAAGGCACTTTGAACTTTCCTTCATCTTCTGGCCTCAGTGTTAGGTTAGCTAATCCTTCGTCTTGAAATACTTCATACAGCCCATTGTTGACGATTTCGTAATTGGTGAAATTGAATCCATTGTGGCATGAAATACAATTCGCTCGTTCCGAAGTGAAGATGCGTAAGCCATCTAACTCTTCATCGGTTAGTTCAAACTCTTCGCCGCCAATAAAGGCATCCCATCTTGATTGATTGGAAACAAGGGTTCGCTCAAAATTGGCGATGGACCTTGTTAGTGTAAAAGCGGATAGCGGTTGATCATATGCCGCCTGACTCAAGGATTGATAGGTTTCGTCTCCCTCTAACTCGGCAACAATTTCCAAGATGTTCGAATCAAATTCGTTGTGCTCCTGAATAGGTACTAATATTTGAGCTTCCAAGGTTGGAACGGACCCTTCGCGCATGAAATAAGGTTGGAAGGCCACGTTTCCCAACGAAGGTGAATTGCGCGTCCCGGGACGTTGTTCAACTCCAGGGTTCGCAGGCAGGTTCGTTGCGAACCCCAACGAGCGATCATGGCAACTTGCACAGCTAATGGTGTTATCTGACGACAATCGTTGATCGTTGAATAACAGTTTGCCCAAGGCAATACTTGATGCAGAGAATGGATTTAATTCAGGATAAGACACCGGTGGAACGGGTTGATCGATGCCCTGTAATTGAGCATTCAGATAAGATGTAGAGGAGTCCTTACATCCCACCATGGCAGCAAGTAAGCAGGCGAATGCAAATCCTTGTCGCACATTCATTACTTCACCACCAATTTCGACGTAGTCACTCGTTGTCCTTGTACACAACGAATGAAATAAATCCCAGCAGACAGCTCATTCACAGACACTACTGATGTCCCATTCAAAGCGCCATAGGTAGTAACCACTTTGCCCGTTAAATCCAACATTTCCAACTGAAACACGCCTTCCGTCGAAGGAACAACGGTTACGTTTGCAGTGGCTGGGTTTGGAAAAACAGTGAAAACAGTCTGAGTCAACTCCGTTGAACCGAGGTAAGCATCACTTGAAAAGACCAAGCTTCTCATGTTCAAAAGAATGTCTACGGCAGGCCCAGTGGTTCCGTGAAGAAAGAGGCCTTCCGACATATCAAGATTGGTGGTCAACTTGAGGTAATCAGCATCTAATGCAATGTTCGCAATTCCAGAAACTGCCTCCACATTGAGTTCATGGCTTTGATTCATGTAGTTTTCATCTCCCAAAGCATGAATTTCAATCAAGCCGTTCGCTTCAGCCATTCCTTCGAAGCAAAGAAACTTGTAGCCAGAAGTCCACCCCCAATGCATGGAAGGCGCTTGATTGGCAAGTGGGTGATTGTCATCATAAGAGGAAGGGTCAAGGTGATTCAGTTCTTCCAACACTCCAATTGAAAAAGAGATGTTTTCAAGCTGATTCACGCTCAAATCCCCCAGGTAGTATCCTTCTGGAGCTGACGCATCCACTAACAGGGTCAACTCACCTAGGTTAACTGTTTGTCCGCCATCGTGCGTGATCACGACATTGCTGATGTAATACTCTATTCTGCCGATGGAAACCTCGTAACCATCGTCTGTCATGGTTGGTGTATTGGCGGTAAACTGGTCTTCTCCAAATAGATGGTTGATGTTTAAGTACACATCTGTTTGGGCCCACGTAGCAGTGGAAACCAAAAGAACCGCGAAAGAAAGTAACAAGCGCATAGCGAATATATTAGAACCAAAAGGTACGTCAATACCCTCGGTTTTCAGCACAAGGATTCTTCTATACTTTTACTTCTAAGGCATAAAAAAAGGGCCACTCATAAGAGTAGCCCTTTCAAAAAGTTTAATTGCTTATTGCTTGATGAAACGCTGCGTAGCAGTAATTCCGTTAGCAGTAACCTGGATCAAGTAAACACCAGTTTCCCAGCTTTCAACGCTCATTTCAACTTGCGTTGCACGAGGCGTAATATCGTCTACTAGTTTTCCTTGGATGCTGTATACTTCGATGCGATCGATGTTAGAATTTGCAGATACGTTCACTACAGATGTTGCCGGGTTAGGGAACAACTGCAATCCGATCAAATCAATTTCCTCAACACTTACGATCGTCTGAGTAATCTCAAGACAGAACTCACCTGTTGCAGGGTCAAGATCAAAGGCTGTGTAATCATATCCATCTACCATGATGTAGTACTCAACACCATCTTCTGTTTGGAAATCCAAACCAGAGTAGTAGTTACCACCGTCAAAATCGATGTCTTCGTTACATCCTGCTGGACCTAGGTCGTTGCAAGAACCTTCGTAAATAGCGATCTGTGTATCTCCTTCAAGGAAATCAGCTGTACCACCACAGTCACTTGTAGCGATGTTGTACAACTCACCGTCACCTGTGAAGGTGAACCACACTGTGTTTTCAATACTTGGAGCTTCACCGTTGTTATCATCGAAACAATCGTAACCAATGTCTAGATCATCTTCAGCAGATGCTCCTTCGTTAGAGAAGGTCTCAGACATTTGTGTTTCGTTTACTGCTCCTCCAAATAGGTCATTCACGTCAATTGAGCTATCGCAAAGGTCATTTACTGGACCTCCACCTGCACATGGATTTTCTGGAAGTGCTAGTGCACAAGAAAGTCGAGATGCAGCGTATCCTTGAATTGAATCAATGTAAGCACGTCCCTTTTCAGCAGAAGCATCAGGGTTCGTCAAGAAACCGTTATCACTGTTTGGGTTTGTTTCTGGATCCCACCATTCCCATGGACCTGAATCAGCTGGCATTTCAGCTGGGCGGTTGAATGGGAAAAGTCCGTCATAACCATCGTTATTTAGGTTCGCAGCTTGAGACCATACATCATCCAAGTTGCTGTCTGCCCACACATCGTTAATTCCGAGTGTAGTGCATACTTGTTGAACAATGTAGCTTCCTTGTACTTCTACAACCGGAAGGTTCACTACAGGTACAATCACTGTTCCTTCTTCATAAGGAGCAAAAGGATCAGTTGGCACGTGGAATGACACCATTGGGATATCGTCAGCATCTAGCCAAGAGATATCTCCCATTGCACCACCTAGGTTCACACACGCCTGGAAATCAGAATCGTAACCTTCGTGGTTCACGTAACAAAGTGTATCACCATCGAAAGGGTTGATTCCGTATGATGTTCCAAAAATATCTCCATTGATGCTTTCAATAACCATAGGGATTAGGTCCTCGGTAATGAACTTAGGAAGAAGGATATCTTCGTATTCATCAAGTGTAGCAGAAGCCATAGAGATATACCCTCCTGTTCCTTGACCCCAGACGACGATACGAGATTCATCAATTCCGTAATCATTGTCACCGTCAATAGCGTCTGCTCTGAAGAATCTTGCAGCAGTACGTGCATCTTGAACACCACGGTAAGCAGCGTTGATCAACGTACTCACACGCTCTTCTTGCGTTTCAGCCAATGGGTTCCATCCTAGACGGTAATCGCAGCTAGCTACAACATAACCCATACGTGCCATACGAGAGCAAATCTCTACAGCAGCCGAATCTGTTCTCAAACCGCCTGTTCCACCATTTTCTGGGTGAGGAAGGAAGTTTCCTGTGTGAAAGAATAGGATAAGTGGACGTTCTGTTTCGGTATCCCCTTCAGGCTCGTAGATGTCCATCATTAAGTTCTCAGGAATTGCTTCACCAAAAATAGCGTAAGCAAGCACTGTTGCATTCGTCCCGTACTGTACCTCGTTGGTTACAGTTACATCATCAAATACCTCTTCGAGGTATCGCTGGGCTGAAACCTGCGACACACATGCAAAGAGCATCATCATCGTTAAAGTATAAATCTTCTTCATAGGTTGACTTTTATGTACTAATTATTAGTTCGTTTTTAGATCGTATAGGATAGAGAAGTAAGCTAGTCTTCCAACTCTAGGCCCACCGTACGTTTGAAATTGTTCGTTATTCAATAAGTTCGACGCTCCGATTTTGAACGTAGTATTAATCGAAGTTACAATATAATTCACTTGAGCGTCTACCAGGTCATAGGTTGGAACCACTCCTGTAAACTGTGGAGACCCTTCAAAAAGGAAGCCTTGAATCCACTTGTAGTTAATTCCGAAGCCCCAAGTATTTTTCTTTCCCCAATTGGACTTGAGGTCTCTTGCAGAGATCCCGAGGTTGTATTTGTGCTCAGGTGTGTTAAATGCAGGAATGATCGGATCATCCTCTTCGGCCTCCACTAACTTATTCCATGAATAGTTACCAGAAAGTGAAACGTATTCATTCAGGTAGTAATTCATTCCAATGCTAAATCCTTGCGTAATCACTTCGTTCACCGAATTTGCTGAATACCTGTAAACCTGGATATCTGTTGGAAGTCCATTGGTTCCGAACTCCGCATCAATTCCAATGTTGAACCCAATGAAATGCTTGTAAACGCTGCGGTAGTAACCCGCGTCTACGTAAAGTCTGTTCCAAAGTGTTGTGCGGTATCCTACTTCGAAGGTTTGAACTTGTTCAGGACGAATTGGAGCAATGTCAAAATAGCGCACCGTGTCAGGGTCCTGCGTGTTTCTGTAGTCGCTAAAACTCTCCAATGTAATGAGGCTGTCTACCCCTTGCAGGTTACCACTTAGAATTGCTGGCCCCACATCGAGGTTCAAGTACTGATCTGCAAGTGTTGGGTTTCGCAATGCGCTTGACAGACTGAACCTCAGGTAGTCGTTTTCTCCGGGCTTTATGACGGCTGAAAATGCTGGTGACACAACGACATCAAAGTTTTGATTCTTGTCAACACGCACCGTGGCGCTCAATATGATTTTATCTTCTTTTAATTTTTCTTCGACCCCTAAGTACCCCCCTACTTCGGAGTTTCTGATTTGAATTCCCGCGGTGTCACTAAAGATGGTTCCATCTGAGTTTGGTGTATACAATCGGTAATTCGCCCCGACCCTAATGAGATCTACGAACGATGGTTCGAAGGTGTATTCTCCATGGATGTGATACAACGACGAACGATCGAAAAAACGTGTTCCTCCTTCCAGTTCATTGTTCTTTGCGCTGATGTACTGATTGAAAAGTGCTTCGAACTCTGGAGAGCCTGGCTCCAATCTCCCAAGTTCACTGGTTACCCCTGGAATATTTGCATTTCCATTGTTCGTCCAGTTCTCAACTGTTGAATGCCAGAACGTCAACGAATCATTGTAGAAATTCATCCAAGAATCCAATGAGTCAAAATCAAACTGAGCGCCGTCTGGTGTGAATTCCAATTGAGGAAATCCAAGTTCTTCCGTGAGATCGGCAATGGAATCATTCCAGTACTTGATGTACACCTGAGACCAGTCGTTGGCGTCTCTTGTTTCGTCAAGCATTCTCAATGCTGTAGCATACGGATCGTAGGAATTTCCAGCGTCTTCACTGGTCATGTAGGCACGAATGAAGAATTTATTCTCTTTTCGGTACTCAATTCTGTTTTGAAAGAATACAATGTCGCGCAGACTAAAACGGTTGTCTCCTTGGTATACCGTTGTTCCGTTTCCGATGTTGAAAGCGTAAATCAGCTCTGGAGAATCGTATTTCTCTTCCGGCTTCGTGCGAAGGTGAAATGATGCAGATGCCTTGAGGTTCTTCGTGTTGTAGTCTACCAAGTCAGACTCTTTGTATCCTGTTCGGTAGAATGTTCCAACGCCTGGATAGTTCCATGGGGCTGATGTCGAAAAGTCCATTGACGCAACGTATTCATCCCCATAGATATTCACGGCATCGTAACGTCCTGGGTTGTCAGCATCTACTTGGCTATCGTAAACAGGGTCATAATTATCTGCCTCCCAATCATACGCCTGAAGCGCGTAGTAATTCAGTTTGTAGGCGAAAACATCGTCTCCTTTTTTATTAGGGATTGCCTCTGCCCAGCGAAATGCGTGTTCAAAAAGAGAACGCTCACCTACTTTCATGCTAAGTGAAAGCCCTTGATAGATGAAGGGGTTTTTCGTCTCCATATTGATAACACCGTTGAATGCTCCAGGTCCAAAATAGGCTGAACTGGCACCCGCAACGATATCGACGCTTTTCACGTCCAAATCACTTGCTCCAAGGAAGTTTCCTAGTGAAAAATTTAATCCCGGAGATTGGTTGTCCACCCCGTCAATCAACTGCAATGAACGAACGGGTGAAGTACTGTTAAATCCTCTGGTATTAATGATTTTGAATCCCAAACTAGCTGAGGTCATGTCCACCCCTTTTAAGTTTCCAAGGCCTTCGTAAAAGTTTCCACTTGGTGCTTCTTTAATGGCTAAGGCATCCATACTTTCAACTGTCAAAGGAGCTTGTTTCTGCTTTTCAGAGATTCGCTCTCCCACTACCTCGGCTGCATCAATCATGATTTGTCCGGCTGAAAGCTTCACATCTACTCGCTCAGAAGCATCGCTCACCACTACTTCTTTGGTGTCGTACCCGATAAAACTGATTTGAAGTGTTACAGGAACAGATGGCACTTGAAGTTTGAACTCCCCGTCAAAGTCTGTTGTAACTCCAGATGTGGTCCCTTTTATGATCACATTCGCACTGAAAACAGGCTCCCCTGTTATAGCGTCTCGCACTTTCCCTCTAAGCGTTTCTTGCGAAAACAGGGACGTACAAAGCAAGCAAGAAAATACAATCGTAAAAAATCTGAGCATAAGGTTTTAATCTAAAGGCCACGACAAAATACTATTTCCTTGAATGGATGCACGCATAATATTGAACTTTTAATCAACGAAACTTTTGGGAAACTTGAGAACTCAGACCATTTTTATCGAAACACCCTGAAAATCAACAACATCCCCCGATCTTAGCTTTCGTCTTTTACGCAGTTCAACTTCTCCGTTCACTCGTACTAGTTTGTCTTCAATGACCATTTTAGCCATTCCACCACTCGGTACCAGGTTTTGCACCTTGAGCAGTTTGTTCAATTCAATGAACTCCTCTGTGAGTGGAAACTCCCTCATTAGTACAATTCTGGGTAGGTAGTTGGGTCAGCTTCATGCATCATGGCATAAGCTGCTTCGACGATGTCTTCGATATTAGGCTTGGAGAAGTAATCTCCATCTGTAGAGTAGGCTGGCAAGTGAGGTTTAGCAGCAAGCGTTACAGGCTGACTATCTAAATGCTTGTAACCACCTTGAACATTCAATACTTGGTCAAGAATGAATGCACTCGCCCCACCAGGAACGTCTTCGTCAACCACTAATAGTCTGTTGGTTTTTGCCAATGAAGCAGATGCCGTGTGATCTAGATCGAACGGCAATAACGTTTGAATGTCTACCAATTCTACATCTACACCAAGCTCTGTAAGCTGCTTGGCCGCATCTTGACAAAGGTTGAACGTTGATCCGTACGACACAATCGTCAAATCACTGCCTTCACGTGCTACTTCAGCTTGACCGATAGCCACTTTGAATTCACCAATATTAGTTGGCTTTGGTTCTTTGCTTCGGTACCCATTGAGACACTCAACCACAATAGCCGGCTCATCAGACTCGAGCAATGTGTTGTACATTCCTGCTGCTTGTGTCATATTTCGCGGAACGCAAACCCGCACTCCCCGTACAGAATTGATGATGGCTCCCATTGGAGAACCACTGTGCCAAATACCTTCTAATCTGTGTCCGCGGGTTCTGATAATGACCGGCGCTTTTTGACCACCGTGCGTTCTGTATTGCACTGAAGCCAGGTCATCGCGCATAATCTGCAATGCGTAATAGATGTAATCTAAGTATTGGATTTCAGCAATTGGACGAAGGCCACGCATGGCCATTCCAATCCCTTGTCCCAAGATGGTACATTCGCGAATTCCGGTATCGCTAACACGCAAATCACCGAACATTTCCTGCATTCCTTCCATCGCTTGGTTCACGCCACCAATTTTTCCCGTGTCTTCACCAAATGTTAGTACTTCCGGGTATTTCTTGAAAATGGCTTCGAAATTCTCTTTCAGAATGATTCTTCCGTCGACCATCTCTGGCTGATCCTCAAAAGAAGGATCGAGCGGTTCAATGTTCAATGCGTTCTGCGCTGATTGACTGTACAGATTTCCGCTGTAACGGTCATTCATCAGTGAATGTAAGCTCTTCATCCAAACAACCAATTCCTGTTTTGCTTGAGACGATTCACCTCTTGTGTAGCGAAGCGCTTTTCTAACGGCCGTGAAAATGTCTTTGCGAATTGGCTCGAGTGCACTTTCTAAATCGTTTGCAATTTTCGAAATGAAAGCACTATTTGAACTTCCTTCTGCCAGTGACTTTAATCGAGCAACCGCTTCGTGGTAATCAACATCTACCGAAGCTCTGTATGCAGCCCAAGCCGCTTTTTGTTCGGTACGCACTTGCTTCTTCGTGGACTTACGAATCTCATCTAACTCCTCTTGCGTCGCCGCTCCTTCCATCACCAAAAACTTGGCGAATTGGTTGATGCAATCGTAGTCAATTGCCCACTGAAGACGTTCCGGTGTTTTGTAACGTTCGTGCGAACCAGATGTGGAGTGACCTTGAGGCTGCGTGACTTCTTCAACGTGAATCAACACCGGCACATGACTTTCTCTGCAGTAGTTAACTGCTTCTTCGTACGTGACCATGAGGTCTGGGTAGCTCCAACCTTTGACCTTGAAAATCTTTAGTCCGTTGCTATCGCCTTCTTTCTGGAAGCCGCTCAACGCGGTAGAAATGCTCTCTTTTACTGTTTGAAACGCTTTCGGCACTGAAATTCCGTAACCATCATCCCAAACAGACATCGCCATTGGCACTTGAAGAACGCAAGCGGCATTCATTGTTTCCCAAAAAGGCCCTTCCGAAGTAGAGGCGTCACCAATGGTTCCAAATGCAACTTCGTTTCCGCCATTTGAAAAACTGGTCATATCAGCCAATTCAGGGTTCAAGCGGTAAATCTTACTTGCTTGAGCCAGACCTAAAAGTCGTGGCATTTGACCGGCTGTTGGAGAAATATCTGCAGAGCTATTGTACTGCTCCATCAAGTTCTTCCAATTTCCATCTTTGTCTAAGCTTCTTGTTGCGAAGTGTCCGCCCATTTGTCTGCCACCTGAAGCAGGCTCAACATCTACGTCTGGGTGTGCATAGAGGGCTGCGAAATATTCTTGAACGGTCAGCTCGCCGAGCGCGAACATGAACGTTTGGTCTCTGTAGTAGCCGCTTCTAAAGTCTCCTTTCTTGAACTGTCTGGCCATGGCTAGCTGCGCCACTTCTTTACCGTCTCCAAAAATGCCAAACTTGGCTTTTCCGGTCAGCACTTCTTTTCGACCAAGCAAAGATGCTTCTCTACTTAGACAAGCAATGCGGTAATCTTCAAGAAGTTGCTCACGTAGTTGTTCATGTGTCATTGATGAATCTGAAGTGAGTTCTTGTGCCATAATTGATGTAATTGATTCCCTCGAATGGGAGTGCAAAATTAGCTTGAAAACCGCAGAAATGAAAGTCGGCAACCTCCAAGAAATCAACTGCTTATCGAAGTTCAGCCAATGCGACTGCCAATTGGGCACCAACTTTTGCGTTGTTCTTCACAAGCTCGATGTTGGAAACAAGGCTTTCGCCAGTTGTTTTTTCCTTAATGAAATTGAGTAGAAACGGCGTGAGGTTTTTACCTGAAACGCTTTGTTCTTTAGCGCTATTCACGGCTTCTTCAATGATTAGCTCCATGGCGTTCGCATCCATTGAAAATGCTTCAGGAATAGGATTCATCACCAACACACCCCCCTCCAATTCCAACTGTCGCTTGGTTGCAATTTGACGAGCCAATTCTTCAGCTGAGTTGACTGAATTCCCCAATTCTATCCCGCTTGTTCTCGTATAAAAAGCAGGCAATTCAGTTGTTTTATACCCAACTACTGGCACACCGAAGGTTTCAAGGTACTCCATGGTCTTGGGCAGGTCAAGTATGGCTTTCGCGCCAGCACATACAACCGTCACAGGCGAAGTTGCTAATTCAATCAGGTCGGCGCTTACGTCCCACGTTTCTTCCACCCCACGGTGCACACCTCCGATTCCACCTGTTACAAACACTTCTATCCCAGCCATGGCAGCTCCAATCATGGTTGCTGCCACAGTTGTAGCCCCCATTCGTTTTTCTGCCAATGCCTGAGGGAGGTCTCTTCTAGAAAGTTTCATGACGTCCTTTGCTTGCGCGAAAAGAGACAGTTCCTCAGCTGTGAGACCTATTTTGATTTTGCCATTCATAACGGCTATGGTTGCGGGAATTGCTCCATTCAATCGAATCTCTTTTTCTACGTTGAGGGCCGTTTCCTCATTTTGCGGATACGGCATTCCATGGGAGATAATGGTGCTTTCTAAAGCAACAACTGGCACTCCGTTCTTCAACGCCTGAGCAACTTCAGCCTTTACCTCAATCAATTTAAGATTCATCTTTCGTCATTTATAGGAACAAAATTGCAACTTCCTAGTTAAAGTGAAGTATGAAACCCTTACTACTTATAATCAGCCTGCTTTTTACCGTTCAAGAAACGGATACCAAAGAGATTAAATGGACGCCAGACTCTTACTTGACGTGGGACGCCTTCTCCCGTAGAACTGGTCCGCCAGAACTTTACAAAGCTTTCTCGTACACTGGAATTAGCTACATCATTGATTCCAATGAAGGACAGATTGAAGTTGAGGTCACACCTTATTTCATGCCGGAAGAGTCTTGGGTTCACATTGATTATTTGAACGAAGAGCTACTGAATCATGAGCAAGGGCACTTTGACATTGCCGCGGTTTATGCCAAGGTGTTGGAACTTGAAATGATGAAATTCGAAATTGATGTTGATGCCTTTATGGAACGAGATCTAGCGAAAAAAGCAGAAGCGTTGTTCTATGTGGTTTTCGCCGAAATGGATGATTGTCAAAAACGCTATGATGCTGAGACAAAACACGGAACAGAGGTAGAAAATCAAGCTAGATGGGATCGTTGGTTAGATCAAAAACTAGGCAGATCAGATGGTTCTGTTCATAACAGCCCAAAGTAAATCTTTCAGCTCTTGAACATGGTAACCCGTTACCGATGAAATAAAGACGGTTTGCACATTTTCAGGCAACTCTTTCTTCATCTCTTCCATGAGCTCCTCATCAAGCATATCTGCCTTGGTAATTGCCAAGACCCTGTCCTTGATTAACAGCTCTTCATTGAACAATTTCAATTCGTTCAATAAGACGTCGTACTCCTTTTGGATGTCGTCTGAATCAGCTGGAATCATGAACAACAACGCGGCATTTCGTTCTATGTGACGTAAAAACCGATGCCCTAATCCTTTTCCTTCGTGCGCTCCTTCGATGATGCCAGGAATATCTGCCATGACGAAAGATTTGTCGTCACGGTAAGAAACCATTCCTAAATTTGGTGTCAAAGTTGTAAATGGATAGTTGGCAATTTCTGGCTTCGCCTCAGACAGCACAGAGAGCAATGTTGACTTTCCTGCATTCGGAAAACCTACCAACCCAACATCAGCTAATACTTTCAGCTCAAGAATTTTCCATTCTTCCATGCCTGGCTCACCAGGTTGAGCGTATTGTGGTGTTTGATTCGTTGGCGATTTGAAATGATCATTTCCTCTTCCGCCCTTTCCTCCAGCGACTAGAATTTGCTCTTCGCCATGCTCGTTGATTTCGAACATCACCTCACCGGTTTCAACATCCTTGGCCACCGTTCCCAATGGGACGTCTAAGTACTCATCTTCACCTTGTGCTCCGGTTCGAAGCCCACCGCTACCACCTCCACCTTCTCTGGCTTTGACGTGTTTACGGTACTTCAAGTGCAGGAGTGTCCAGTAGTTTCGATTTCCACGAATGATCACGTGACCACCTCGTCCGCCATCGCCGCCGTCAGGACCTCCTTTGGAGTTCAAGCGGTCACGATGAAAGTGCATAGATCCGGCCCCTCCTTTTCCAGAACGGCAGCAAATCTTCACATAATCAACAAAATTCTGATTGGCCATGGGCGAGGATCAAGCTACTTGATCTATGGTTGCGAAAAGTCTTTCAGCAATCTCTTCGATGCTTCCAACACCGTTGATTCCTTGGTATTTATCTTGATCACGATAGAATCCAGCTACTGGAGCTGTTTCCCTATTGTAGACGTCAATTCTATTTTGAATCACTTCTGGATTTGCGTCATCAGCTCTACCACTTGTTTCGGCTCTGTGCTTCAATCGATCTCTCAATTGATCTTCAGGAACTTCCAATGCAAGCATGTATGTGATTGATGTACCACGGGATGTGAGAAAAGCGTCCAACGCAGCTGCCTGAGCACTTGTTCGAGGGAAGCCATCGAAAATAAACCCTTTGGCATCTTCTCTTTTGTTCACCTCTGACTCTAGCATTTGAATCGTCACAGAGTCTGGCACCAATTCACCTTTGTCCATGTAGCTTTTAGCAAGCTTACCCAAATCTGTTTCACCCTTGATATTTGCACGAAAAATATCTCCGGTGCTCAAGTGAGCTAGACCATATTTCGTGATTAAGTTTTCAGACTGAGTGCCTTTGCCTGCCCCGGGAGGGCCAAATAGAACGATATTCAACATATGTTTTTGCCGTTTTTCTTTGCGGAAAAGTGCGAAGATACGAAAGAGCCACCACTGTTTTGGATTCATAAGGAAATGGTTATTCGCAAGGAGACCCGTAAGAACCTAAAAACAACAGTAAATCGGTTGCATTAATAAGCTCATCACCGTTTAGATCTGCTGGGCAACCAGGGTCCGTTATACAAGTTTGCGAAACCTCATCCCAAATGGTTCCTTCCCCGCAATAGCCTATGCTGAAAATGCACGAGTTGTCGTCTACAGTAGCCATCGCATTGTAGTTCACAGCGGTAGCATCCGTGCAACCTGAAAAGATGCAAGAACTGTCGTCAATTTCAGCCAATGGATCGTAATTATCGGCATCTGGGTACGTACAACCTTGCAGCCCAACACATCCAGAACAAGCCACACAGCTTGAAAAACAGTGAATCGGAATCGTCTCTGGAACCCCACTTGTAATGAATGTTCGTTGGTAACCATTAAAACCATCAAGCACACCACAATCTAGCGGCACTGCCTCTGCTTGACTCCAATCGGTCCCATTGACGTACTTGTATTCTATGGATGTACCAGGGGCGAATGATGTCGTATAAACGAACACCTGTCCGCCTTGATCTTCCATGAGAATACTCGTTGGATCCCAGCCTTGAAAATCGCCAGCTAAGTGAAGCCCTTCTGGCAACACCGAAGTTTCAGACATGTCAATGATAAACGTAACCTCAAACACACAAGAACCATCGTCGTCAGTGGCTTCCTCATTGTAGTTTGACGCGGTCTCGTCTAGACACCCTAAAATAAATTCTTCACCGCATGCCACGCAAGATGCAAAGCACAACGTTTCCAATATAACATTGGCTTCTTCGACCACCAAAAAACGGTTTCCGATTTGTTGGCATTCGTTCGGGACCAGTTCTTCTTCGCCCCAGATCATGCCATTGATAAACTTGTATTGGATGGTCTGGTTCGCTGCTACAACAAGTGCTACGCTCCAGACGCCGTCTCCTAAATCAATCATTGGGTTGGTAGAAGTATCCCAACCCTGAAAATCGCCTGCTATGTGCACCCCATCTGGGCTCACGGTTTCGTCAGACATATCGACATTGAATTCAACCGTGAACATGCAGGACCCATCATCAACATTCGCCAGCGCATTGTAATTAACCGCTTCTTCAAAAATGCATCCTGGAACGGGTAGTTCGGAACAAACAACACAGTATGAAAAACACACTGGATCTAGTACAACCGACATGGTAGGAATTGTCGCAAAACGATTTCCGTTTACCGTGCATTCCGCCGGATTCATTTCATCAGCTCCCCAAACATTCCCATTGATGAATTTATATTCCACTTCTTCAAGTGGGTTCAGCGGCAAGGTCAAGGACCAAATCCCCCCACCTTCATCACTCATGGGTGTTGCTCCAGCGTCCCATCCTTGGAAACTCCCAGCTAGATGAACTCCATCTGGGCTTACGGTCTCTTGCGACATATCCACTTGAAAAGTCACATCAACGGCTTCGAGAGGGCAAGCTTCACACGAAGCGAAGCAATGAAGAGGAATTACTTCGGCCATTGGGCTAACTGTCCACGCTCTGTTAAACCCTCCAAAACCGTCATCAGCACCGCATACTCCCGGAACCGTTTCTTCGAGCCCCCAAGCATTGCCATTGAGGTACTTGTAATTCAACACCTGTCCTGAAGACACCGAAATAGTGAGCTCCCATGTGCCATCGCCATTGTCTGTAAGAGCCGTCGTTGACGGATCCCAGTCTTGGAAATCGCCCGTTAAGAAGGCACCCTCTGGCGGCACCGTCTGATCTGACATGTCTACCTGAAAAGTCAAATCATAGGTACATGAGGCATCTTCCTCATCTGCTAATGGATCGTAATTGTTTGCGTTCACGTCTGTGCATCCTGGCACAAGAGCGGAGGTATACGCGGCAGAGAGCTCCAATGTGAAAAGGCTCAGCACCACTAAAATTGATATTCTCATGATGAGAAAGTTTAGGTTTGGTTAACTGGTGTTCAAAATACACTTTTTCTGTTGGTTCTGCAATTTGCTTCAGGAAACACCCCTTAGCTTTCACAGTTATCAAGCGATTTTTCGAGTGCAAAGCACAATCAAGGTTGTACCTTTGTCGCAAACCTGTAATTATGAAATCGATTTTTACCCTTAGCACATGCTTCATGTGCCTTCTCTCTTTCGCCCAAACAAAAGGCACGATTGAATCATGTGAGTATGATCCAATCAACAACCGCTTCTTTGTTTCAAATAGCTCCAGCATTCTTGTTACCGATGACCTAGGAGAAACCTGGTCTTTCTTTGGTGATGGCAGTGCGAATTATGGCAGGGAGGTACTGGGAAACAATCTTTTCGTGATTGACAACCCAAGCATTTACGCTTACGACTTAACTACAGGCGAGGAGACAATGGAAATGAATGTTTCTGGCGCACAATTCTTAAATGGCATGGGGTCTGATGGAAACAACACCTTGTATGTGAGTGATTTCAACGGAAACAAAATCTACAAAATTGATGTCTCTGACTTGGACAACCCTACATCAGAAGTCATTGTTCCGAACACCTCTCAACCCAATGGAATTGTTGTAGACGCGGCGAATAACAGGGGCATATTTGTTAGTTGGGGCGAAAACCCAGACATCAAGTCGTTTGATTTAGACACGTACGACGTAACAACCTTGGCATCAGGAACTGGACTTAGCTACTGCGATGGAATTGACATTGACAACGACGGAAACTTCTACGTTTCTTCTTGGCAACCAACGCGCATCACCAAGTTCAACAACGACTTTAGCACAGATGAAATTGTTTCCGCTTCAGGACTCAATCAACCAGCTGACATTAGCTACGGTTTAGAAGTTGATATTTTGGGTATTGCGAATTCAGGATCCGGACAAGTTACTTTTGTGACATTTGGAGACAACTCCATTGAGGACTTTGCAATTGATTTCAGCTTGGAAGCATTTCCCGTTCCAGCAACGGATCACATCACTTTCGGCTTTGAGCTCGAAACATCTGCTGAGGTTTCTGGTCGAATTGTAGACACCCAAGGAAAGGAGCTTATTGCCCTTGAAGAAGCCCACATGAGCGCTGGAAAGCAAACCATCGAACTTTCTTCTCTTTCCCTCGCGACAGGCGTTTATTTCTTCGAGTTGAAGATTAACGAGACCTTGGTGGTCGAGCGTTTTATGATTGACTAATCTTGTCCTTTTACAAAACGAGTTATTCCATTCGCTAATACCGCTGCGGCTTCGTGGCATTGCCTGAACCATAATTCCGGCTCGATCAATTCGAGTTCCGAAATAGCAAGTTGATTGGCGTTGTCAAAAACAACGTCAACCCTCGCGTACATCGGTTGTGGGTCACACGCTTTAACGGCTTTTTCGGCAAATGAGATTTGTTCGGGGCTCGCATCGAAATCTTTGACTGTGCCTCCAAAATCGTCTTGAACACGAAAATCTCCTTTTTTGGCGATTTTATGAACGGCATGCGTGTACTTTCCGTCCATGACCATTAAACTAAGTTCGCCGAATTCAACGATGCTATTGATGAATGGCTGCAACATCATTTCTTCTTTCGCAATTAGCTCTTCGAAAATGGCTTCGTGCTTGGCCAAATTGGCATCCTCCAGTAAGTAGGTGTGTCTTGCTGCTCCTGAAACGGTTGGTTTGAGAACCCATCGACCCCAAGGAGATTTTTCACAAATGGAGCGCAAAGAATCTGAAGTGCCAACTGGTATGAAAATGGTTTCGACACAATTGACGCCTTTCTTCTCCAAGTCTTCTAGGTAGCGTTTGTCTATGTTCCAGTGGATAAGTTGAGCGGGGTTAATCAAAACTGTTTGTGTCGAAACGCTTTTTAACCACTTCGAAAATTCTTCAAAGCGATTGAAATAGTCCCATGTGCTTCGGAACAATACTGTTTTCGTCTTTGACCAATCTACATCAGGGTCAGCCCAGTCTTTTCGTTGAACCTTCAATCCGTTCTTTTCCAAGGCTGTCATCACAAGCCTATCTTCCGTAAGTACTTGCTCATCGTACCAGTCTGGATTGACTGGATTTACGTAGCGAGATTCCGTTAAAATGGTCACATCAAAATTCATGATACAAAGATGTCTCACGGAGTTCAACTTTACAACTAAAACCTATGCTCTACTTTCCTACCTTTGCACTCGTTTGAATCAAGAAGAATCTTACTTATGAAATACGATGTTATTGTTCTAGGAAGTGGACCAGGCGGTTACGTTACTGCTATTCGCGCTTCTCAACTCGGTTTGAAAACAGCAGTTATTGAGCGTGAATCGCTTGGTGGAATCTGCTTAAACTGGGGATGTATCCCTACAAAAGCGCTTCTGAAAAGTGCCAATGTATTTGAATACATCAACCACGCTAAAGACTACGGCATTCAAGTAAACGAGCCTACCGCTGATTTCGGAGGCATGGTTAAGCGAAGCCGCGACGTTGCAAACGGTATGAGTAATGGTGTCAAGTTTCTCATGAAGAAGAACAAAATTGATGTCATCATGGGTTCTGGCAAAGTGAAGCCAGGCAAAAAAATTGAAGTTACAGACGACAAAGGTGCAGTTTCTACTTACGAAGGTGGAAGCATTATTATCGCTACTGGTGCTCGTTCACGCGTACTTCCAAACCTTCCACAGGATGGCAAGAAAATCATTGGATACCGCGAAGCTATGACCTTAGCAAAGCAACCAAAGAAAATGGTTGTTGTTGGTTCAGGTGCCATTGGAGTTGAGTTCGCTTATTTCTACAGCGCCATTGGAACGGAAGTAACTATTGTGGAATACATGCCGAACATTGTTCCTGTAGAGGACGAAGAAGTGAGCAAGCAATTGGAGCGTACCTTCAAGAAGAGTGGGATTAAAATTATGACCAACTCTGAAGTGACAGGGGTTGACACCAAAGGCAGTGGATGCAAGGTATCTGTGAAGACGAAAAAAGGCGAAGAAGTACTTGATTGTGATGTTGTACTTTCAGCTGTTGGAGTGGTAGCGAACATTGAGAACATTGGACTGGAAGATGTTGGTATCGCTACAGACAAAGGCAAATTGATTGTCAACGATTTCTACGAAACGAACATCCCAGGATACTACGGTATTGGGGATTGTGTACCTGGACCTGCGTTGGCTCACGTTGCTAGTGCTGAAGGAATCATTTGTGTGGAAAAGATAGCTGGACAAAATCCAGAAGCATTGGATTACGGTAACATCCCAGGATGTACTTACTGCTCTCCAGAAATTGCTTCCGTAGGAATGACAGAAAAAGCGGCTAAGGAAGCCGGCATGGACATTAAGGTTGGTAAATTCCCATTCTCTGCATCAGGAAAAGCCAGTGCGGCAGGACATAAAGATGGCTTCGTTAAGTTGATCTTTGATGCGAAGTACGGTGAGCTTCTTGGAGGTCATTTAATCGGGGCCAATGTGACAGAAATGGTTGCTGAATTGGTAGCACTCAGAAAACTGGAAACAACAGGACACGAACTGATCAAAACAGTTCACCCTCACCCAACCATGAGTGAGGCCATCATGGAAGCTGCTGCAGCTGCATATGACGAGGTGATTCACCTGTAAACAACCAATAATACTAGAAAAACGAGAAGGTATCTTCTCGTTTTTTTTTTGACCTTTTTAAAATGAACCTCCGACAAATTGTGTGCATAGCACTCTTTTGTTCTGCTGCTTTATTTACAGCAGCGCAGCAAGACGCTACGCACGTATATTCACAATCAACTAAATGTAACTTGCTCTTGAGCGGCGCCTCATTTAGCACTTCGTTAGGAGGTTTCATTTTAGAAAGAACAGTCTCAGGCTATTCAGAAGATTTCATTTCTAATCTAAGCAGGCCCACCTCTTTGAATAGCATTGATCAATTGAGTTTAGATTGGTATGATTTAGGGTATAAAAAAATGAGCGACGGCTTTCTTCTTGGCAGTGCAGCCGTGCCTTCGTTGCTCTTTTTATCTCCAAAAACCCGTGGACATCGGAAGCAATTGGTTTTTGAATGGTCTCAAGTCTCAACACTTACAGTTGGTCTGACTTCTTTGACGAAAGTGATTGTTAAAAGAAATCGTCCTTTTCTCTTCAACCCCTCTGCTCCTATTGGATTAAAAGAAGAGCCGGATGCACAATATGCTTTTTTCAGCGGGCACACTTCTTTGACTGCTGCTTCGTGGTTTTTCTTGGCTCATCATGTCCAACGGCTAAGCAACAATAGATGGGTCAAAATAGGCACATGGGTTCTTGCGAGCACCATTCCTGCTTTCGTAGGATATGCGCGCATGCGAGCTGGAAAGCATTACTTTTCTGATGTAGCAACGGGCTATGTGGTGGGCGCTTCAATTGGGTATTTCATCCCACTGTTGCACCAACGTTCCATTTCAAAAAGAGCAAGTAAAAAGCGTTAAGATTTAACTTTCGCCTCTTCCTTTTTCACTTCATTTCGTTCAATGGTATGAGCTGGACGACTCCATTTGATACGCTTCTCAGGATCTTCATTGGATTTGTAGCGCTCATTCACTTTTGGCTGCTCTCCCTTCTTGTAAGGCTCCATTGGCGTAATACCAAGGATGGAGAACAACTCCATATCCTTGTTAACATCCGGGTTCGGGGTAGTGAGCAATTTATCTCCGGCGAAAATAGAACCCGCTCCCACCATGAAGCAAAGAGCTTGCCCTTCGTCAGACATCTGCGTTCTTCCTGCTGAAAGACGCACAACAGAATCTGGAATAACAATTCTTGTGGTAGCAATCATGCGAACCATTTCCCAAATGCTAACGGGTGTTTGGTCTTCCAACGGCGTTCCTTCAACCGCCACAAGAGCGTTTACTGGAATACTTTCTGGCGGTGTTTCCATTCCTGCATAGGTAGCAAGCATGGCACAGCGGTCTTCAGCTGTTTCGCCCATTCCAATAATTCCACCTGAACAAACAGAAACACCCGCTTTTCTGACATTCCCAATGGTCTCGAGTCTGTCTTCGTATCCGCGTGTTGAAATAATTTCTTTGTAGTACTCCTCAGACGAATCCAAGTTGTGATTGTAAGCATACAGACCTGCATCAGCCAAGCGTTGTGCCTGCTTTTCAGTCACCATTCCAAGTGTACAGCACACTTCCAAGCCCACATCGTTGATGGTTCTCACCATTTCCAATACGTGGTCAAACTCATGGTCGTCTTTCACATTTCTCCAAGCCGCTCCAAGACAAAGTCTAGATGAACCAGAAGATTTTGCACGGAGGGCTTGCGCTTTCACGTGAGATAAACTGAGGAGATCTTCGTTTTGAACATCGGTATGGTACCTCGCTGCTTGCGGGCAATAACCGCAATCTTCCGGACATCCGCCTGTTTTGATGCTTAGCAATGTACTCACCTGTACTTCGTCTGCATTGTGATGCGCACGATGCACCGTTGCTGCGTCATAAATCAAATTAATCAGCGGCCTATTGTATACTTCAAGGATTTCTTCCTTCGTCCAAACTCTTCTACTCATAGTGTGCGAATTTCTTTCAAAAACTCTCTCCTCACAACCTTTTTCGCCGCAAGTTTTCAAATTTCAATCTGATTGATTACTTAAGCATTGACGTTCACCGCACAAAGCTTCTCAACCTTTTCCATAGCGAAGTCAATATGTGCTTTGGTGGTGTTTTTAGAAAACGAAAAACGAATGCTTGTTCGGTTCGGTTCAATGGCGTTGATTCCGTTCAATACGTGGGAACCTTTTGATGCACCTGAAGAGCATGCGCTACCACCAGAACACGCGACTCCTTCTATGTCCAGCAAAAAAGTGAACATACCTGCATTCTTGTTTGGCGGAAACATGACGTTTAACACCGTGTACAAACTTTCAGGATTGGCCGAATCACCGTTGAATTTCACTCCTTCAATTCTATTCTCCAATTGCTCCTTCATGTACATTTTCACCTCCAAAACATGTGCTTTGTGCGCATCCATATCTTCATAGGCTAGTTCAAGCGCTTTTGCCAGTCCAACGATCCCTGAAATATTTTCTGTACCACCACGTAAAGCGCGCTCCTGTCCGCCGCCTACAATCATACTATTGATTTTCAGCTTTTTGTTTACGAATAAGAATCCACTTCCTTTCGGCCCATGTAATTTGTGAGCAGCACACGTAATGAAATCAATGTTCAAATTGGCCAAATCATGCGGAAAGTGCCCCATTGTTTGAACGGTGTCACTGTGAAAAATGGCCCCTGCTTCTTTGCACATTTCACCCACTTTTCTAAGCGGCAACACATTCGCGATTTCATTGTTGGCGTGCATCAATGAAACCATGGCTTTTCCTTCTTGATTCAACAACTCTTGAAGGTGCAGCAGATCGACGTGTCCGTTTCCAGTTAAACGCACAAGGCTAACTCGAACATTTCCTTCTTCCTCAAGTCGTTGAGCTGTTTTGATAACCGCACTGTGCTCAATCTCGCTTGTAATGATATGGTCACATCCTAGATCAAAAACAGAGGCCTTAATGGCAAGGTTGTCTGCTTCTGTCCCTCCAGAGGTAAAACAAATTTCTGCTGGTGCGCAATGAAGAAGCCTAGCGATTGATCGACGAGAAGTCTCAATTGCTGATTTAGCTTTTCGCCCATAACTATGAGACGAAGAAGGGTTTCCGAAGACATTCCCTAGAAAAGGGAGCATGGCCTCCAAGACCTGAGGATCTACCTGAGTAGTCGCTGCATTATCTAAGTAAACAGTTTTCATTGAACTTTTTATTTAGCAATTTCCATCAACTCTTTCATGAAGCGTTGTGCCAATTCATCGGCAGCTGATGCCGTTGGCGCTTCAGAGTAGATTCGTATGATTGGTTCGGTGTTCGACTTTCTCAAATGAACCCATTCGTTTTCAAAGTCTATTTTCACACCATCAATGGTTGTTGGATTGAGTGAAGCGTATTTCGTAGCCATCTGACTCAAAATTCCGTCCACGTCCATTCCTTCTTCCAATTGGATTTTATTTTTAGACATCGCGTAGTTCGGGTAGCTAGCGCGAAGTGCAGAGATGGACATATCTTTCTTCGCCAAATGCGTCAAGAACAGGGCAATTCCAACAAGGGCATCACGACCGTAATGCAACTCAGGAAAAATAATCCCTCCGTTTCCTTCACCTCCAATGATGGCATTGGTATCCTTCATCATAGCAACCACATTTACCTCGCCAACGGCTGAAGCTTTGTAGGTTCCACCATGCTTTTCTGTCACATCTCGCAAGGCTCTTGTTGAAGACATATTACTGACCGTATTTCCGGGAGTTTGGCTCAAAATGTAATCCGCTACAGCAACAAGTGTATACTCTTCACCGAACATTGATCCATCTTCACAAACGAAGGCCAGTCTATCAACATCGGGATCAACTACAATCCCGAGGTCCACTCCCTTCTCCTTGATCAATCCTGCCAAGTCTGTCAGATGCTCTGGCAACGGCTCCGGATTGTGAGGGAAATGACCCGTTGGGTCGCAGAATAGTTTGTGAACCTGGGTAACTCCTAATGCTTCTAACAAAGCTGGTACAAAAATCCCGCCTGTTGAGTTCACACAATCACAAGCTACGCTGAAGTTTTTAGCGCGAATTGCTTCCACATCAACGAGCGGCATGGCCAAGATGGCATCAATGTGTTTTTGAAGCCATGAGTCGTCCTTCGTGTAAGTTCCTAAGTCATCTACTTCGGCAAATGAAAAGGCATCCTTTTCAGCTAACTCCAATACGCGTTGTCCTTCCTCTCCAGAAATGAATTCTCCTTTTCCGTTAAGAAGCTTGAGGGCATTCCATTGTTTTGGATTGTGGCTTGCTGTCAGAATTATTCCAGCATCTGCCTTTTCAGCAGGCACCGCCACCTCTACTGTTGGTGTTGTGCTCAGGTCAAGGTCAATGACGTCAACTCCCATTCCACTTAAGGTTCCAACAACCAGGTCCCGAACCATTGCCCCACTGATGCGCGCGTCGCGTCCAATGACAATCTTGATCTTTGCTTTTCCTGTTTGCTCTTTGATAACAGAGGCAAAAGCAGCAGTGAACCGCACAACATCAATAGGTGTTAGTCCTTCTCCTGGCGCTCCTCCAATGGTACCACGAATTCCTGAAATAGATTTTATAAGCGACATATCTTCTCCCTAGCTAGGTTTACAAGGAACAAAAATAGCGAATTACCTTCTGGGAACGGCATGAACAGAATCCAATAGCACTGTAATTTTTACACCAAATTCATATGGGATTTCAACAATTCGCTTCGGGACTTCTGCCGTTCAACTGTATCTTTAACACCAAACCACAAGTAGATGCCTCAATTATTCAGAGCCCTTCGTCCGATCAACTCTCCCGTTTTAACTTCATTTGTCTGCCTGCTTTTGCTACTCAGCGCTTGCTCAACGGAGGAAAAGAAAGAAACCAAAGGATTAGCCAAATTTGAAGAAAAGCTAAAGCCTGCCGAACACCTTTGGAAGCAGCGCGCCTACCCTGACAACCATGTCAACCTAAAGGCCATGGATAAACTTGCAACCCAAGTTCAATTGGCAGCCTCTCAAAAAACAGCCGATACTCCTTGGACTCTTGAAGGGCCTACCAACATTGGCGGACGAATAAATGCGTTAGAAGTTCACCCTGAAAACTCCGATATCATGTATGCGGGGGCTGCAGCGGGTGGCTTATTCAAAACCACGGACAATGGCACCACTTGGATTCCTGTAGGCGACACCTTCAGTTACTTGGCAATTAGTCACATCCAATTCGACCCGCAAGATCCGTCTATTGTGTATGTAGCCACCGGGGACCCCAACATCAGTGGTCTACCACACATTGGAAATGGAATCTACAAAAGCGAAGATGATGGAGCTACTTGGACCAACATTGGACTAAGTGAGCAGCGGATCATCAGCAAAATCGCAGTTCATCCAACCGAGCAAAACACCCTCTATGCAGGTGCAATGGGATTACCATTTGAAAGAAACAATGACCGAGGGTTTTACAAAACAACTGATGGAGGAACCACTTGGGAACAAACCCTTTTGCTGGATGATGACGCTGGAATCACCGACTTAAAAGTAAACCCACAGAATCCCGATATCGTTTTCGCAGCCGGCTGGAACCGCATTCGAAACAACCAAGAGTCTGTGATCTACGGGCCTGAATCGCGCATCTACAGGTCAACTGATGGTGCGCTTACGTGGGACACACTAACTGTAGGGCTGCCAACTGATACCCTGTGTAGAATAGGACTTGAGATGTCTCAAAATGACCCCAACACTTTGTGGGCAATCATCATCAATCAGAGCTATGGAGTTGAGGGCATTTATAAGACAACGGATGCCGGCGACAGCTGGACCAACCTACTCACCGATCCTTTCGCACTGGAAGGAGCCTTGGGAGGTTTTGGTTGGTACTTTGCGAAAGTGCGCGTGAACCCTTGGAACGAAGACGAAATTAGTGTACTTGGTGTTGACTTGTGGACGAGCTACGACAATGGTGAAACGTGGGAAATGACAACACCTCCTTGGTGGGCTTATGAAGTACACGCCGACAAACACGACATGGTCTACTTATCGGAAGAAACCGTTTTGCTTGCTACAGACGGTGGGCTCTACAAAACCACAAATCACTTCAATTCATGGACCGATATTGAAGACATACCAAACACCCAATTCTACCGCATTGCCGTTAACCCTTTCAATCCGGGATATTACACGGGAGGAGCCCAAGACAACGGTACAACAACCGGAAACGAAGAATTTATAAACGACTGGTTCCGCGACTATGGCGGTGACGGTTTTCAGTGCATTTACGACTATGAAAACGACGGCATCCGCTACATGGAAACTCAAAATGGAAATATTGTAGTGGAAATGGATGGTTTTGTAGACAATTTCACCAATGGAATTGACGAAGAAGACCGACGAAATTGGGACATGCCATACATCATGAGCTCATGGACCTCATCCATTATGTACACCGGAACACAGCGCATGTACAAGCATGATGGAGCGCCATTTTCTCAGTGGCTTCCGATTAGCGAAGACCTGACAGATGGAAATATTTTCGGTTCTGGTTTTCATACCATTAGCACCGTAGCAGACGACCCCTTGGATGAGTACATCGTGTACGCGGGAACAACAGACGGAAATGTTTGGCGAGGAGAATTGCTCGGCGACTACACATGGACTCCATTGTATGATGAATTGCCCGAGCGTTGGGTAACCAATATCAAAGCGAGTAAAGAAACGCCTAGCAGGTTGTGGGTGAGTCATAGCGGTTACAAAGACAACGACCAAACCGCTCACCTCCACCGTTCTGATGACGCAGGAGCGACTTGGACTGATGTCACTGGCGACTTACCTGAACAACCTATCAATCACATTGAAACGGTCAATGACACCATCCTTTTTATCGCAACTGACTTTGGTGTTTACAACACATTGAACGGAGGAGATAATTGGACACGTATTGGCAACAACATGCCTACCATACCTGTCTTCGACATTGAGGTTGACACAGCCCTAAACACCCTTGTTGCGGGAACGTTTGCCCGAGGTATTTGGACCTTCCCAACGGATAGCATTTACACCATTACGGAAGTGGAAGATCCAGACAGTACAGACAATGTTTTAGAAGCGGTATTCCAGGACTTGCGTGTTTTCCCGAATCCAGCGGAAGACGTTGTTTCTATTCAAGCCCCAGTTGGCTCCCTTGTTCAGTTGTTCACTATGCAAGGACAGTTGATTTTGGAGGAAAAAATACTGACACCACAACTCCAATTGCCGCTGTCAGCGTTGAAAAGCGGTAAATATGTCATGCTCTTTACACTAGAATACAGAAAAACAACTCAAAACCTTGTCAAACTCTGATTTGGCAAAAGAATTGTGAAACACAGACCAACGCACTAACTTTCTACGTTGTGAACAAAGAAGTTTTTGTGTGAATAACAAAATTGGTTGGAAGTAGCGATTAGGTACCCGAATAAATAGATTTGTTAGGTACCCATTGAGTTTTTAGCTGTATGAGTGAAGAAGAGTGGAGACATCAGGATGAAGGAGAGCGCTTGGCATTGGTAAAGCGCTACGAGGAAATGCTCGCAGAAAATGCGTCGTACTTTTTCGACATCGACCAATTCGAGTCCATCATAGAATACTATCTGGAGAAGAATAACGTGAATCAAGCGCAGGTTGTGCTGACTTACGCGAACCAGATTTATCCAGACAGCACACGATTGATGCTTCGCGAAGCACAACTTCTTGCCAATACTGGCAAACTCAGTAGAGCAATTCCAAGGTTAAAAAACCTCTTGCACTTCGAACCGCGTAATGAAGAAATTCTTCTTACGCTGGCTTCAATTTTCTCTCAACTCCGTGAACACAAAAAGGCTGTTTTCTACCTCAAAGAGGCCATGAAGCATGCAGATGAAGAATTCAGAGACGAAATCTTCATCGAGTTGGCCTTGGAATATGAGAACCTGGAGCGATGGGATTTAGCGATCACCACCTTGAAAGATGCCATCAAGCACAATCACGAAAATGAAACCGCTTTGTATGAGTTGGCGTACTGTTTCGACATGTCGAATAGACTGGACGAATGCGTTACCTACTACAAGGAATACATAGATGCTTATCCTTATTCTTTTCCTTCTTGGTATAACCTCGGGAACGTTTTGCAAAAAATGGTTCGCTTGGATGAAGCGTTGGAATCATATGATTACTGCCTAGCCATTCAGGAAGATTTCACACCTGCCTATGTCAATAAGGCGAATGCCCTAGTGAAATTAGAACGGTACCATGATGCCATCGATACGTATCAAGAACTTTTGGAACTTGAACCCGGACAGGCCAGCACACTTTGTTACATCGGAGAGTGCCATGAGCGACTGGAAGAATTAGAGGATGCAGAGAGCTATTACAGAAAAGCGCTGGAAATAGACGCTCAAATTAGCGATGCTTGGATTGGACTTGGTGTGGTAGAGGATCTTCGCGGAAACCTCACCATGAGCATGAAACATTTTGAACGCGCTATTCAGTTGGAAGGCGACAATGTTGATTACATTTTGCTCATGTGTACCACCATGAAAAAGCTCGAAATGTTCGTTGAAGCGAAGGAACTGTATGAAAATGCGGTCCAAATGGACCCTGAAAACACCGAATTGTGGTTGGATTATAGCGACAATGCTTACCGGTCAGGAGACACGGAAGAGACGTTCAAGCTGCTAAATGACGCCATGACACAGGCAAAAGAAATAATTGAGCTCGAATACAGAAACGTAGCTTACCTTTACCAAAGCAAAAAGAAGAAGGAAGCTTACAATAGGTTGGAAGATCTTTTGGCTCGAAGTTTCGAAAATTCGCAATCTTTGCTGGAATATTTACCCGAATTAGAAAACGACCCTGTGGTGATACAACTACTGGATCTCTATAAGCTTTAATTAAGATGAATTTTGAACTACCCTACCTTCCACCTCGTTCTTCGAAACCAAGGAAGGCCGGATTGAATATGATTATGGACAAAGGCTTGAGCATTCGCGAAGCCGAAGACCTAATCGAAAGATCTTCTGAATACATTGACTACCTCAAACTTGGATTTGGAACATCCATTGTTACCCCTCGTTTGAAAGAAAAAATCAAACTCTACAGAGATGCCGGGTTTGATGTCTACTGCGGAGGAACGCTCTTCGAGGCATTTTACGTACGTGGAAAACTAGACGATTACAGAAAGTTAGTTGACGATTTAGGAGCCAACACCATTGAAGTCTCTGATGGTTCAATTGTCCTTCCTCACGACGAAAAATGCCGTGTGATTGAGAAGCTATCTAAAAGCCACAAAGTACTTTCAGAAGTAGGCTCAAAAGAAGAGGGAATCCTTATCTCTCCGGCAAAGTGGATCAAAATGATGCGCAACGAACTGGATGCAGGTAGTATCAAAGTGATTGCCGAAGCACGCGAAAGTGGCACCGTTGGAATTTACCGTCCAAATGGAACCGCACACGTAATGCTCATCAACAAAATTTTATCGAAAATTGATGGTTCTGACATCCTTTGGGAAGCGCCGAAGAAAGCACAACAAGTTTGGTTCATCAAGAACATGGGCTTTGATGTGAATCTCGGAAACATCGGACCGCATGATGTTACTCCATTGGAATGCCTCCGTTTGGGATTGAGAGGAGACACATTCTTCGAGCATCTTCCTGACGATATCGTTCAGGTAGCACAGCATAAAAGTGCTGAACAAGCGAAGTCAAAAAAGAAGAAATAAGGAATGAAATCAATTTCAGTTCAAGATCTTAAGGCGAAGCTCGATGCAGGAGACGACATCCAAGTAATTGATGTTCGCGAAGCACATGAAGTTCAAATCTGTTCCATCAAAGGGTACCACATACCAATGGGTGAGATTCTTGAAAGAGCAGGTGAAATAAAAAAAGAAATCCCCGTTGTTATCCACTGTCGCTCAGGAGCACGTTCTGCAGCTGTTATTACAGCGTTAGAAAACAATTTGAGCTTAACCAACTTGCACAACCTTACTGGTGGTATTTTGGCTTGGGCAACGGAGATAGACACTTCACTAGAAGCCTATTGATTTGAGTAAAAGAACGCTGAAAGAATACGCGGGTATCTCGCTAAGAGGAATGGCGATGGGTGCTGCAGATGCGGTTCCGGGAGTATCTGGTGGGACCATTGCTTTTATTACTGGAATTTATCAAGAACTTCTTGAAACACTCAGTGGTATAAAGCTATCTCTGTTTAAAGTCTGGAGACAAGAAGGATTTGTAGCTTTTTGGAAAGCTGCAAATTTAAGTTTTGTATTAGCTTTATTGATAGGAATTGGAACCGGATTATTATCCATAGCCCGTTTAGTAAATTGGCTGCTTGAAAATGAACTAATCCTATTGTGGTCATTTTTCTTTGGACTTGTTTTAGCTTCTGTATTTTTTGTTGGGAAGCAAGTTGAAAAATGGAAAACTTCAACCATTCTCACTTTCATCATTGGAGTGGCTGTAGCTTGGGGTTTAACTTCTTTGCCCCCAATGGCTAAAGAAGCGTCCAACCTATTCATTTTCTTTTGTGGAATGATTGCTATTTGTGCTATGATTCTTCCTGGTATATCTGGAAGTTTCATTCTAGTTATTCTAGGTACATACGAAGTTATAATGTCAGCCTTAAGCTCTCTCGATTTTGAAAAACTTTCCCTTTTCCTTGGCGGTTGCTTGGCAGGAATTCTATCATTCTCTCAGATTCTCAATTGGATGTTCAAGAAACATCCGAACATTACTTTAAGCCTTCTAACGGGCTTTTTACTTGGCTCGCTCCAGAAGCTTTGGCCATGGCAGGAAAAACTAGAACTACTTCACACCAAATCAGACGGAGAAGAAGTCTACTTGATGGGTAATGTGCTTCCAGGAAATTTCACCGGAGACCCTCAACTAGTAGGAACCATTATCTGTTTCATAGTAGGTTTCGCATTAATTTTCGCACTGGAACGCTTCTCTAAGAAATCATGAAACGATTTGGTCTGATTGGCAAATCACTTGGGCACTCTTTTTCTGCCAACTATTTCAATGGCCGCTTCCAACGGGAAAACCTTCGTGATCATTTGTACGAACTGTATCCGCTTGAACGAATTGAGTCTTTTCCCGAGCTCTTGCGGGCTACCCCCGATTTATACGGACTCAATGTGACCATCCCTTACAAAGAATCCATCATTCCATTCCTAGACGAACTTGACCCAACGGCACAAGCAATAGGAGCGGTCAACACGATTCAATTTGTGAATGGCAAGACGAAGGGGTTCAACACTGATGCACATGGCTTTAAGGCAAGCATTCGACCCTTTCTTGAGAACAAACATGAACGTGCATTGATCCTTGGAACAGGAGGCGCCGCTAAAGCAGTAGCGCATGTTTTAGAGGAGCTTGGCGTTACCGTTTATTTCGCTTCGCGAAGCCCTGAAACCCAAAATTCATTCTTCTACAAAGACATCAACGAACCGATCATGAATGCCTGTCTTTTGATTGTGAATTGCACACCTCTTGGCACGTACCCTGATGTTGAAGACATGCCGGGTATTCCTTCAAATTTAATTGGATCAGATCATTTCGTGGTAGACCTCATTTACAACCCCGAAGAAACACGCTTGCTTCGCGAAGCAAAAAGCAATGGCGCAATGGTACTGAATGGTACTGACATGCTGCATTTCCAGGCTGACGAAGCTTGGAAAATCTGGAATCGTTAGTCGTTCTCTAACTCCTTTTTCCGCTCGCGTATCAACTTGGGAACATCAAGCGTCTGTCCTGCTTCTTCGCCCGTAACAACAAAAAGCACTTTCTTTTTCCCGTTGTACTTGAAGTACACTTTTTGTCCAACTTTCAACGTCACCCCGCTATTGGACATCGGGCTTAAGTTAGGGTTCATTACAGAAGGAATCCACAAAGGGACACTTTTCACAGACGTATTTCTAAGGGTGAACGAAACGCTTTCTTGAGCGGTGAGCGTTGCCGTTGATAAAAAGGCAACAAGAATTAGTAGAGCTATTCTCTTCTGGTTGATTTTGAATAGATAACAGAAGGATCAATCAATTGTTGACTTACTTGATTAACCCATCTATTCCCGGGTCAATAAAATCAACGTAACTGTCCACTGCTTTCTTTTTATCTACCACTTCTATGTAGTCAATGTAGTCCAGTCCTATGCGTTTCCAAAGTTCCACATACAACCCTTCTAAATAATACAACCCGATTTGGAAACTGCCGTGCACACGAGATGCCAAGAAAACGCCTTCTTTTTCCAAGATGCGGTATCTTTCTGCTTTCTTCAGTTTCTTGAATATCTTTTCATCCATGATAGCTACGTACAGATTATTACTGTGTCTAACCGGAATTGTTCTCACCTCGCTTGTAAGTGAAGCACAAGTTACAAGAACAAGCCTTACAGATATCAATTGGACCTTGACAGATGTGCGCACTGATCGGGTCTACAGCAACGCTTTGGTTCCAGGAAGTGTTCATGAAACGCTTATGAATCAACGCCTTTTAAAGGATGTCTACGCTGGAACGAATGCCGAAAAAGCACAATGGGTTGAAAACAAAGACTGGAGCTATACCAGCGATCCATTTCAGGTATCTGAATCTTACTTAGCCCAAGACAACGTTGAACTCGTATTTGAAAGCATCGATACCTATGCCGAAGTGTATTTCAATGGGGTATTGCTATTTGAAACCAACAACTACTTTCGGGAATACCGCTTCGACATTAAATCAATGATCAAGCCCGAGGGCAATACCGTTGAAGTATTAATCAAAAGTCCGATCAGGCAAGGCAACAAGCAAATTAAAGCTTCAAAACACCCACTCCCGGGAGAGGCCATCAGGGCCGTAACGCGTAAACCACAATTTCATTACGGTTGGGATTGGGGACCAAAACTCACAACCTCGGGAATTCCGGGAGGAATTTTCATTGATCAGTGGAGTGAATACCGCGTTGAGCACGTTGGGATTCAAACCATTTCTTGCAACAAAGATCGCGCTGAACTCCAAGTTAGCCTGCACGTTGAATCCCAAGTAAATGCAGAAATCAACTGGGCCTTAAACATGAAATCCAATGGGGAATACATCAATGCTGAAGGTCGTTTCAAGCTGAAGAAAGGAACCCATACCATTGATTTTCCTTTAACGGTACAAAACCCCAATTTGTGGTGGCCAAATGGGTATGGAGAGGCAGCATTGTATGCTTGTGCACTGAAATTGAGTTCAGACAAAATTGCGTCGAAAAGCAGCCATGTTTTTCAAACGGGGATTCGCACTGTGCAACTAATGACAGATGCCGATGAATTCGGAAATGAATTCTCTTTCCACGTAAACGGCACCCCTATTTTCATGAAAGGAGCCAACTACATTCCCCAGTCTATTTTTGATGCGGAAGTAGCGCCTTCAGACACACGCAGGCTACTAAACCAAGCCAAGGAAGTTCACATGAATATGCTTCGGGTTTGGGGCGGCGGCATCTACGAAACCGATTATTTCTATGACGTTTGTGACTCATTGGGCATCCTGGTGTGGCAAGACTTCATGTTTGCTTGTGCCATGTATCCTGGCGACAAACTATTTAGACAAAACGTTCAAGAAGAAGCTAAGCAGCAAGTACTTCGTCTAAAATGCCACCCCAGCATGGCACTCTGGTGCGGGAACAATGAAAATTCAGAAGGTTGGCACCGTTGGGGATGGCAAACGGGATTAACCGAAAAAGAGAAAAAGAAGGTTTGGAAAAGCTACAAAAACATCTTTCTGAAAGACTTACCAAAAGCGGTTGAATCGCATTCGAACCTGGATTATTGGGAAACTTCACCCATGCTGGGTAGAGGCGATTCACTGCATAAGTTCATGGGGGATGCCCATTATTGGGGGGTGTGGCACGATGCTGAATCGTTTGATTCATTGGAAACGAAAGTGCCTCGTTTTATGAGTGAGTTTGGCTTTCAAAGCTTCCCAGAACCAAGCGTCATGGAACGAATTGCTCCCAAAGCAAGATGGGACAGCATGAATGTGGCGGTACGCTACCACGAGAAGCACCCTCGTGGATTTGAGTTGATCAACACCTACATGAAAAGAGATTATGTGGTTCCTGGTGCATTTGAAGATTGGTTGTACCTAAGTCAATTGGTACAACGAGACGGCATGATCCAAGGCATACGCGCCCACAGAGCCGCGCAACCTTATTGCATGGGCACGCTGTATTGGCAACTGAATGACGTTTGGCCTGCTGCAAGTTGGAGCAGCATTGATTCAGAAGGAAATTGGAAAGCCTTGCACTGCGCACTTAAAGAGGCGTATGCCCCAAGAGCTATCTGGCCCGAGTTACGAGGAGATTCATTGTGCATTCGTATGGTGAACGATTTGCAAGCCATCAATGTGCAAGTGGAAATGACCTGCATGAGCTATGAAGGGCAATTACTTGAGCAAATTCATTTAACCGAAATCAACTTAGAGCACGGAAGTCATTACCAGCATTTCTCTTCATTCGACACCCCAAAGAACGCTATTTGGATTCTTGATTGGAGCTTTGGAGAAGAGCAACATACTGTGACATGGTCACCCCATAACTCGAACGAGTTTATCCTCCCGAAAGTGAGACCTACGTTCAAAATAACACCGAAAAACGGTTCCTATGAGATTGCGTTCAGAAGTGCGAAATACCACAAGGGATTGCGTATCAGCGCCAATGCGAATGGGGTATGGAGCGACAATTACATTGACCTCATACCGGGTAGGATTCAGACTGTGACCTTTACTCCTACAGCACCTCTATCAGAGTCGCTTCAGCTTGATTTCAAAGATGTCAACAGCACGCAATAAGCGCTAGTTGAATTGAATATTTTCTTTGACAACTGTTTCGCCAGTCTTATTCATGGTCATGGTAATCTCCTTGGTTGCAGCCATTTTTTTCGAAATAGCCTCTACCTTATAGGTCACACCACCGGGCAAGTTTACGCGCACATTTCCAAGCTTATCTGTCTTCTCATCTACCAAAATACGTTGAGACCCGACAGCTAGCATGATGCGCACTTGAGCACCTTTCACGTTTTTACCTGCTGCATCTTGAACGTTCAGAATGAGTGTTGCATACGAGCTCTTTTCGTATCCTTTTGACAAGAGATCATAATTGGAAACATCCACTTGGTAAATATCTCTTTCACCCAATGCATCTCCATACTCTGCTGCAATGAATAGCGTCTTGTTGTTTGATGTCAGCGAGAAAGTAGACTCTTCATTCACGGTATTGATTGGGTAGCCCAGGTTGACTGGTATACTCCATTGGCCGTTCACAAATTCAGATCGAAAAATGTCATAGCCTCCTAATGTCTGATGTCCATTGCTGGCGAAGTACAAGGTTTTTCCGTTCGGGTGAATGAAAACAAACTTCTCATCCAATTCTGTATTAATCACCTTGCCCAAATTCTTCGGCTTAGACCAGCCATCGGCACCCACTTTTGAAGAAACGTAGATATCTCCTTGCCCATTTCCTTCAGGGCGTTCGCTGATGAAGTACAGCTTTTCGCCATCTGATGTAATCGAAACTGAACTTTCGAAGTAAGAGGTATTGACTGGCTTTGGCAGTTTCATTGGTGCTCTCCAAGAATCTTCATGCACATCATACGAAGCAACGAAAATATCTCCAGCACTGTTTTGGTTGTTGCGGTAAACGTACATCTGGTTACCATCAGGCGCAATGGATAAAATAGCGTCATAGGTAGCCGTGTTTACTTCTCCATCAACTCCTCTTGAATTTGCCCAAGATTCTTTTTCATCACTCCACGCAGTGTAATACACGTCTTCAAAGAACTTGTAATCTCCACCTTCATCGATTTCGCCTCCAACAGAAGTTGATCTTCTTGATGTGAAATATAGTCGCTTCCCATTTGCGGTAACCGCTGGTGCATATTCATCAAATCGGGTATTCACTTCAGTTCCCATGTTGGCGATGGTCACATTCACTGGGTTCGCCATCATTTCTTTGGCGTACTTACACTGTGCCATGAACTGTGCAGCATCTTCTTCGTCCAACGCGCTTTTGCTACCTGACTTGTCTAGAAATTTCTGATAACTAGCAATTGCCTCATCTAGCTCTGCCAATCTGTGGTGAATTTTACCATAGAAAAAATCAATGTTATCTGCCGCTTTCGCATCGGCCTCAACGGCTTTCGTTAGGTAACGCTTAGCCAAATCGTACTTCTTCAATCCGTAGTGACAACGTGCTGTCCAGTAAAGAGCGGTTGAATTTTCTGGTTCGATCTCAAGTACCTCACGGTAAATGATCAATGCACCACGCAAGTTGCTCTCATTGAACTCGTGCTTGGCTTTAATAATTTTTGCTGGCACTGCAGCGTTATCGAAAAACCCTCCAGTATCGTTCGTATCTGGCAGAAGTATTTCAGTGGCGTTCGCTTGGTAAGCGAAAAAAAGTACAGCTAACGAGCTGATTAGTAGCTTAATTCTCATTTAGGCAATTGCTTTAACGTGTTAAAAGTAAACGTTTTTTATGGGTCTATTCTATTTTTTGAAGGTCTGAATACGGAATAATCAAAAGCTTACGCACCTACAGCTATTCGACTTACATGCATTCCACCTCACGGATAAATAAGGTAAATTTGCATCATGGATGAACAACTCCCGCATACGGAACGCCCAGGCAATCATGCTGACCTTGATACGATGTCGGTGACCGAACTTCTAGACCGCATGAATCAAGAAGACCGTTCGGTCCCTCAAACCATTGCTGGTGTTATCCCAAAGATTGTACCATTGATTGAAGAGGTGGCCACAAAACTGAAAGCAGGAGGAAGATTGTTTTACATGGGAGCCGGCACAAGTGGAAGACTCGGCGTAGTTGATGCTTCTGAGTGCCCGCCAACTTTTGGCATTCTACACGGAGTGGTGATAGGACTGATTGCGGGAGGTGACCCTGCCATTCGAAAAGCCGTTGAATTTGCGGAAGACGACTTGGAACAAGGTTGGAAAGATTTACAAGCGAATTCGATTTCATCAAAAGATGTTGTCATTGGAATCGCAGCGAGCGGGAGAACGCCCTATGTGATTGGTGCGCTGCAAAAGTGCCAAGAGCATGGCATTTCAACCGGATGCATTACGTGCAATGAAAACACCCAACTTGAAACCGTTGCTGACTTCCCGGTTGTGGCCGTGACCGGTCCTGAATTTGTGACCGGAAGTACCCGTATGAAGGCTGGAACAGCTCAAAAACTCATCCTCAATATGATCTCCACTGCGGCGATGATTCAGCTTGGCAGGGTGAAGGGCAACCGAATGGTAGACATGCAACTTGCGAACAACAAATTGGTAGATCGTGGAACAAGAATGGTCATGGAGGCCACTACGTTGAACAAAGAAGAAGCAAGGAACTTATTAGAAGAACATGGTAGTGTGCGGAAAGCCATTGAAGCACACACGAACAAGTAACAACAGTGCATAATTTAGAACCGTTTTACAATTGGCGCAATTACTACATTGCGAGTGAAGACCCACTTTCGCCGTTCTTTGAGCGAGAGTACAATGAGTTCCAATACCATGAAAAGGTATACGACCATTACATTCACCCACAATGGGATAATATTGGATCGTCTACCCTATTTGCAAAAGTCATTTATGCCGACTATTCAGATCGCGTTGCGGTAATTGAGCTCATTGGCGAATGGAACGACTGCCTGCACAATGACATCATGATTTTTAAGCGAGAAATCATTGAACACATGATGTTAAATGGCATCGTGAAATTCATTCTAATTGGCGAAAATGTACTGAACTATCACAGCTCTGATGATTGCTATTACGAAGAGTGGTTCGAAGAAGTAGAAGACGAAAATGGCTGGATTGCTCTGCTTAATTTTCGCGAGCATGTTTTAGAAGACTTCATGGAAGCAAATGTTGACAGCTACTTTGTGCTTGGCGGCGAATTGGACGACATCACCTGGAGGACCCAAACCCCTATGTTGTTGACCGCCAAAATTTCAGACATGGTAACCAAACGTCTTGGCCCCGTTTATTAAACTTCTTCCTTCAACATTTTCACCACCACTTTATCTATCGGAAAGGTCATCTCCTCTTCCGTGAGCGCCGTAATTGATTTCCACCGGAATGTTTCTTCGCGTTCATTAAAATGAATGAAATCAAATGGTTTGTCGCTGGTGCGAAATCGTTGAGCTTCTTTCAATTCAGCCAAGTAATACACGGAAATCATTTGGTCTGAAGGGCGAAACACACTTGGCTGACAGAAGTCTGTGGTGTAGTAATGTCCTAACACATTTACCTCTTGACCTAACTCCTCTGCGGCTTCTCGTTCGATACATTCTAGGAGTCCTTCCCCATATTCCAGTCCACCACCAGGGAACTTTGTAGCATGATTTCCTTGTAAAATTTCATCGCTCAATAACACCTTTCCATCCTCAATGATGAGCATGTAGCCTCTTACATTAAATCGGTTCATCTTCATGACTTCACTCCTCTTAGCATGTGTCTTTTCCCAGGAGGTCCTGGCAATCGTTCAACGGTATATCCTGCTTCCGTAAGGTCTCGCCTCACTTGTCCTTTCGCGCAGTACGTCACAAAGATGCCACCTGGAGCCGTTAGCTCATAGACTTTTCGCAACAACTCAAGCGACCACAGTTCGGGTTGTGATGCGGGGCCAAAGGCATCAAAATAGACCAAATCAAAGCGTTTTTCTGACTTAAACTCTTCTATTGCCACTTGGTGTTTCAGTAGTGTAAATTGTTCGTCTAGGGCAACCTCTTCGCCCCACTTAGCCCTGTGTATCTCTGAATAAAAGTCCGCCAAAGCAGGAATTAACGCCGTATAGTTGAGCAAGGCTATCTCTTCTTGGTGCACTGGAGAAGTTTCAAGTGCTGTGTAGTGAACAGAGGCTTTAGTAGATGAAATGGCATGTTTGGTCACCAGGGCATTCAATCCTGTTCCGAAGCCTATTTCCAGAATAGAAACTTGCTGTTGGGTGACCAACTTCTCATTCAATCCTTTCCCCACAAATACATAGTCAGATTCTTGCAATGCACCATGACGAGAGTGGTAAGTATCTTCCATCTCTATGATCTCTAACGTATGAGATCCGTCAGCCGTTTTAATCACTCTTCTTTCCATGCTCATTTGGTTTCATATACCCCCAACCCGAAAAGAGCGAAGTCGTATTTAATCGGATCTTGAGGGTCCAGCTCTCGCAACACACTTGTGACTTCTGCCACTGCCTTCCAATCGTTTTGTTTTCGCTCAAGCAATCCCAATTGCCTTGCTACATTCCCCGTATGTACATCTAAAGGAAGAAATAAATTAGCCGGAGCGATTGTTCTCCAAAGGCCCAAATCTACTCCATTGGCGTCTCGTCGGACCATCCATCTCAAAAACATGTTGATGCGTTTTGCGGTAGATCCTTTCACCGGATTCGCCACGTGCTTTTGGGTTCTTGCAAGGTGTTCTAGTTCGAAAAAGACGTTTCGAAAGTGAAGAATGGCATGCGTTGTTTCAGAGGCTGTTTGGAATCCGTGCGCAAACACCGCTTCCATTCCGCCATGGTTTAAGTAGATGTTTTTCAGCGCTGATAAAAAATAAAGGAGGTCTGTATCATTGAATGTTCGGTGAACAAATCCTTCCATTCGCCTCAAATCTTGGTCGGTAGCATTCAAAATGTAGTCATGCGGAGCGTGGTCCATGCGCTCTATTAACGAGTGCGCATTTCGAATAATGGTGGCGCGTTGTCCCCATGCAATGGTAGCGGCCAAAAACGCTCCAATCTCCTTATCTTCCTTGGACTTAAGAAGGTGTGGTATTTGCACAGGATCGTCTTCAACGAAGTTGTTTCGATTGTACAATTCTACCTTTTCGTCCAAGAATTCCTTGAGCTTTTCTTGCGATGAAAACTGAGTTGTTGTTAAAAGACGTTTCACTTCCCTCCTATTCTGTTTGCTAGATGCAAAAATGCGCTAACTTTGTGGCTTAATGAAATTCGCACATCCGGAAATACTTTGGGCTCTACTAGCATTGGCAATTCCGATCCTTGTTCACCTTTTCAATTTCCGAAAGTTTCGACGCGTTCAGTTTTCCAACGTGGCCTTTTTGAAAGAGGTACAACAAGAAACGAAATCTAAATCCAAGCTTAAGCACCTACTCATATTAGCTAGTCGTTTACTGGCTATTTTATTCATTGTCTTCGCATTTGCCCAGCCATTTATTCCTTTGGACGACCAAACAACGGCAGGAGCTCAGCGAACGGTATCTGTGTATGTAGACAACTCCTTTTCTATGGAAGCGGTTGGCCCAGAAGGACGATTGTTAGACTTGGCCAAAGAAAAAGCCGCCGAAGTGATTGGCGCCTACCAGGCAACTGATAAGTTTCAGCTGTTGACGAATGATTTTGAAGGGAGACACCAACGCTTTCACAGCCAAGAAGACATTCTTGAAATGATCGATGAAATTCAAGCATCGGCCTTCACTAAGAACGTCAGCGAGGTGGTTGAAAGGCAACAAGACCTGTTGCTCAAAAACCCTGAAGGCGAATTGAGCAGCTATTTATTTACCGATCTTCAAAAGAGCACGCACGCGTTGAAAGAGTTTGTTCCAGACAGTTCATTGAACATTCGCTTTTTGCCTGACGCAGCAAGTCAAACGGCTAACATTTATGTAGATAGCATCTGGTTTGACACACCCGTAAGGCTGCTAAATGCACCTGAGCGACTGAATGTGCGTATTCGCCACAACGCAGCAGAAGCACTAGAGAACATCCCAATGTCATTGGTGATCAATGGCCAACAAAAAGCCATTGGAAGCTTCAACCTGGTGCCTGGATTAGCTACTGATACTGCACTTTTCTTCACCACAACAATTCCCGGATTGAAGGAATGTGAAGTACAACTGGACGATCACCCTATTTCTTACGACGATAATTACTTCTTCGGCTTTAACGTTGCGAGTCAAGTTGCCGTGTTGCTTGTGAAAGGAAATTCGAATGGAGCGGCTTTCAAAACCATCTTTAGTAACGATCCTTTCTACAAGCTATCTCAAGCTGAGTTACAGCAGATCAACTACCGTGAGATCAATCAGTTTGACCTTGTCATTCTAGACCAACCGGCTTCAATTTCAAGCGGTTTGGTGCAAGAACTAAGTCAGTTCGTCTCCAGCGGGGGAACCGTTCTGCTCATTCCTGATAAAAATGCAGACAAAGCCTCCTATAATGAGCTTCTGCTGGCATTGAACGCACCTGTGATTACGCAGAAAAGAAGCTTGCAAACCAAGGTAGCTGAGATTGATTTGGACAGCTACATCTACGAGGGAGTTTTTGATCGAATCCCAACGAATATTGATTTGCCGAAGGTTCAACAGTTCTTCGCTTTTGATCAATTCACCACCACGAAAGAACGCAGTTTGCTGACACTCCAAGATGGAAGCCCTTTCTTCATGGGAATCGCGTCAGGCAATGGACAACTTTATGTAAGCGCTGTTTCCTTGTCGCCCGAACAAAGCAATTTTTCTCAACATGCGATTTTTGTTCCAACGGTATTGAGAGTAGCGGAATACAGCCATACGTCTGACCGCATGGATTACATCATTGGAGAATCGAACACCATTGAATTGAACCGCGTTCAAATGGAGGGAGATGCCACGTTTAGGCTAACTCACAAAAATGGGAACGAGTTCATTCCAAAGCATCGCAATGTGCGAAACAAGGTGGAAATTTTCCTAGAAGGAGAAGGAATGACAGCGGGGAATTACACCCTTTCTTTGGGAGATTCAACCCTGTTATCTACTGGCTTCAATTTCGCAAGAGAAGAGTCCGAATTGGCCGCATGGACCAATGCAGCATGGGAAGAAGAATTGAGCCTTGCCGGCTGGAATAGAAGTACTGTATTAGACACTGACTTAAAGACCGTAGCTACAGTTGTTGACCAATTGGACCAAGGCAGAACACTTTGGACTACTTTTATCTGGTTAGCTTTGGCTATGTTAGTGCTTGAATTGTTGCTCATTAAATTTTGGAAATCCTGATGCGTTGGCTCGTTAAATCTGCACAAATTGTTGACCCAGGTGGCAAACACCACGGTAAGAAAAGAGATTTATTGATTGAGGATGGAGTAATCACTTCCATCAAAGCCTCTATCAAAGACAGCAAAGCAGAAAAAATTGCTTTTACGAACCTACACGCTTCACCAGGGTGGATTGATGCCAAAGTCAATTTTAGAGATCCCGGTTCTGAAGAAAAAGAAGGGCTTCTCAACGGACTAGATGCGGCAGCTTGCGGTGGCTTCACCCACGTTGTTTTAATGCCTTCAACTTCGCCAGTAATAGACAATAAAGGACAGATTGAATACGTACTTCATCGTTCTGATGATCACTTAGTGCGTATTCTTCCCACGGGTAAAATTTCAAAAGGGGGCGAAGGAAAGCAACTTGCCGAATTGTACGATATGTTCAAAGCAGGGGCAGTAGCATTTTCAGAAGACGGCCCTATAGCACGCGGCGAACTCATGCGCCGGGCGTTGGAATACAGCAAGAATTTTGGTGGGGTTATTTGCAGCACGCCACAGGAAGAAAGCATTGCAGACAAAGGAGTCATGCACGAAGGACTTACAAGCACTACGAACGGCTTGAAAGGAATTCCTTCAATGGTTGAAATCATTCGCCTAAAACGGGACATTGAACTCCTTCGATATACCGGAGGGTCACTTCACGTTATGTCTATTTCTTGTGGCGAATCGGTTAAGATTATCAAAGAAGCTAAAAAGGAAGGGCTAGCGATTACGTGCGGAGTAGCAGCGCATCACTTGTACTTTAACGACACTGATCTAGAAGGCTTTGACGCCAACTTAAAGGTGATGCCTCCTATTCGATCTAAGCAAGACCAAAAAGCGTTGTTGAAAGGAGTCAAAGAAGGAACGATTGATGTGATTTGCTCGGATCACCAGCCCGAAGACATCGAGCATAAAAAACTTGAGTTCGAAATTGCCAACTTTGGAATAGGGGCGATTGAACAAACATTCGCTGCGGCCAATAGTCTAGACATTGAACTTGACACGTTAATTTCGAAACTGACGGTAGCTCCGAGGGCTGTTTTTAATCTTGAGCCATCCCACATTGAAGAAGGCGCACAAGCAGACATCACCTTTTTCGACCCTACCGCTTCAGAAGCTGTGACGTCCGATTCGTTAACAAGTCTGGCTTGGAATAATCCATACATCTCCCACACCTTGACTGGAAAAGTTCAAGGCGTTGTACTCGGAGGCCGTACCGTTCTACGTTGAGTTAAGCTTGTCCTTGTGGACCTCCAAAGTTCATTGGAATACTGTGCTCAGGGCCTTTGATATCGCTGATAGGTCCGTGCTGTGCTTCGTATTTACGAATGTTTTCTTGCATGGCTTTCATCAGTCGCTTTGCGTGCTGAGGAGTCACGATAATTCTAGACTTCACTTTCGCTTTGGGTACACCTGGCATCACACGGATAAAGTCTACTACGAACTCCGAAGGAGAATGCGTAATAACTGCAAGGTTTGAATATACTCCTTCTGCTGCTTCCTCTGATAACTCAATATTCAGTTTGCCTTTCTTCGTGTTCGCTTCCATGGTGTTGATTTTAGTCAAATGTACAAATTCTATGCGGGTCAGAGAATGGTCTTCAATTCAAGTAATGACTGAATTTCGAACTTCAAATCGTGATCATGCTTTTCACTTGATGGATTAAAATACACTTCAGACATCCCAACATTCTTCGCTCCCAATACGTCTGCCTCCAGATTATCACCAATCATAAAGGCTTTTGTTACGTCGGCCCCAACGTGTGAAGCGCTGCCCAGGAAAGCCTTGGGATGTGGTTTTCGTACGCCAATAAACTCGCTTGTAATGACGTGATCAAAGAAAGGAGACAAACCAGACTCTTTCATTTTAATCCCTTGTACTTCTTCAAATCCGTTGGTCAAAATATGAAGGGGATATCCTTTCGTTTTGAGGTAATCCAACAACTCCATTGTACCCGGGACTAAAGCTGTTTTATACGGGGAGCGTTCCAAGTATTCTGACGCCATTTCTTCGTTCAAGGATTCATCTTGAATGTCGAATTTTGCAAGTGAATTGCCAAAGCGAATGGTGCGAAGCACTTCCTTTTTCATTTCCCCGTTTCGGTACAGACGCCATGCACGCTCATTCTCTTTTTCATAAATAGCGATGAATTCATCGAACGATGTGACACCTTTTCCTTGAAGATTTAATGTTTCAAAAACTTCCTTGAGGGCAATTCTGGAATTCGTTTCAAAGTCCCAAAGCGTATGGTCTAGATCGAAAAAAAGGTGTTGACGCGCTGTCATGGCATAATGTTTTTGAACAACACGGCAAGGCTAGTAAGCGCAATGGACCACAAGAAGAATCCAAAGATTACTTTTGGAACCATGTGCTTTTCATGGGTGAAATATTTTGTTGCAAGCAGTGTTGTGATTGGCACAGATAAAAAGCCACCAATCATCAAAAGCCCTTTCAAGCCAAATTTGTTTTTAATACGAACGAGTCTTCTTCTGCTGTTCGAAAACACCTTCGACCCTCTTCTATTAGCTCGTTTCGATAAGTACTGGAATAGTTTATCTCCAAAAAATGAGATGACGGTTATTCCAATGGCTGCACCTGAAGTGGATACCAAAACCGTTTCAACAAACCCCTTGTCAGATGCAAGCACCATTATCCATGGGAGTGCTAGAAACTTAACTACTGCCAGAAGCCACCAGCCTAAAAGTTCTGCTAAATATTCCATTAAGTATCTTTCCTTCCGAAGGCTAAATCACCTGCATCTCCAAGTCCTGGAACGATGTAAGCTTGCGCCGTAAGTTCTTTGTCGACTGCTCCAGCCCAGAATGTCACATTCGACGGCATTACCCCTCTTAGGTGATCTATTCCTTGGCTGCTAGCAATAACCGATGCAATGTGAATGTGTTTCGGCTCACCTCGTGAACGAAGCGCCTTGTATACACATTCGATGCTTGCTCCCGTAGCAATCATAGGGTCAGCAATTACAACTGTTTTTCCCTCAATAGACGGACAGGAAACATACTCTACTTCGATTTCAAATTCTCCTCCTTTGTGATACCTTCTGTAAGCAGAGATAAAAGCGTTTTCGGCTTGATCAAAGTAGTTTAAGAAGCCCTGATGAAAAGGGAGTCCGGCACGAAGGATGGTTCCGATTAGTGGCTCTTCAGAAGGCAAACTCATATCGAGTTCACCTAAAGGAGTTACAATTTCTCTTGTTTCATACGAAATCGTCTTGCTCAATTCGTAGGCCATAATTTCGCCAATACGCTCCAAATTTCTTCTAAAGCGCATGCGGTCTTTTTGAATTGCTTCGCTTCGGATTTCAGAAATAAATCTATTGAGAACTGAATTTTCTTTGCCTAATTCTTTCACCATAACATCGGGAGATTGCTCATCGAAAGTTAAGCAGAATGATACAGAAAAAGCACAAAAATTAGTGGGTTAACAGATGTTTAGATAAGCATCTCGTTATCAGCTTACTCTGCACAATCTGAGAGGGCTTTCTGGTACACTTTACTCCAACCTTTCCATCCCCATTTCTCACTGATTGATTCGTTGTGCCAGAGGATAATCATTTGTCCATTCACTTCACGAACAGTTTTGGCAAGCGCTGCAATTCGTTCTTCGCCTTGGTCTGGTGTCAACATCAAATACCTACTTAGCGTAGCATCCATGACCGCGAAAGGATGAACAACCAGTTTGGTCTACAATTCTCTTTCCAAATCATACCATGAAAAGGGTGTGCAAGTACTTGCTCTGAAACCCGGTTGCGACGCATACCCCATAGTATGATCTTCTTTGATTCCTTGATCTATGAGTCTGCGGTAGGTTTCTGGAAAATTCAAGATTAGAAAATGCTGTCTGCTGAGCTCCACATTTTTTCGCGAAATCAAAGCCAACCGTTCTACTTCTTGCTTCAATCGCTTGGGATCTGAATTGCTCTGAAAACCAGGATGAATACCAATTGCGTAGTAATCTCCCAATCTGCGAATCAATTGTTGGAGCGGTTTACTCTTGAACGAAACTCCTTTGTCATTCAAGCCATAATCTGCCAAGAGGAAGAAATAGATGGCTTTCACACCGTACTTTTCATGCAGCTCATGGAGTTTGTCATAGGTATCAAAAGGGTCCTCTTTTCCTCCTAAAACAGATTTCATTCGTTCTCCAAGGTTGCTGAATTCCCCGCTTGTGATGTCCTTCGCCATTCCTCCCAACGTTCTCATCAGCCCTTTGTGTTGATAAGCAAAAGCACTGTCTACATCGATGGTAGAGAAGAATCTGTACTTCTTCTTGGTGGCGGAAAGATCCATCTTCAAATGGGCCGCAAGCTGCTTCACCCACTGGTCAATAAGCGGCTGACTTAAAAAGCCCGACTGATATGCAAGGGACTCCTCTGCAAGGAATCTTCCGTAATGGTCTGATCGATGTGGCTGATACTCTTCATACCTTGAAATCAGGTAAAAAGAAGCACTGAACAGGTCAAATGGCACCTCACCTTTTGTTGGGAAGATAGTGGCTAAGCCCTCCCACTCGCCTTGTTTTACAGCAATCTCTTTGACACCTTTTTGCCTGATAAGGCCATGTGGTATCATCTGCACACCAGGTGCTTCAGCATTTTTGGAGTAATTGATCACTTGTCCATCAAATGCTTCTACCTCATCTAGTTTTGTGGTTAAACGCCACGGCACTCCCATTACATCCTCGAATATGAATCGAAGAATGTACTTCAAGCGGTTACTTGAATATGAGGCGTAGACAAGAATCATTCTTACAAGTGGGTTGTGATCATTTCACAAATGAACGAAGACGCTTTTCCATCCCCAAAAACCTGAGGAAACTCATTGAACTTCTTGTTCAAGGAGGTTGAAAAAACACGTCGCATTGCCTCTCCCGTCTCAAAACTTAACTCAGCACTACCATGCGCCACTAGCTCGGTCCATTCCGTTTCTGTTCTGATGACTACACTCGGTTTCTTAAAGAAGTAAGCTTCTTTTTGAACACCGCCAGAATCGGTCACCACGAGAGAACAATTCTTTTCGAGCCAAATCATTTCAAGGAAAGACACTGGCTCAATTACGTGAATTCGAGGATTCGAGGCGAACGCGTTGTAATGGTCAGCACTTTCTTGCATCAGCCTGTTTTTCGTTCGCGGGTGAAGAGGAACAACTAGCTCGATTTCTTCCTCATTCGCCAACCAAGCTAAATCATCTAGTATGGCTTTTAAACGATCAATATCGTCGGTGTTATAAGGTCTGTGGATGGTTACCAGGACAAACTTATCTGTGGTTAACTGAAATGCATCAGCCTGAATAGTTCGACTTGCTTTTTTAGAGAAGTACAATGAATTGTCGTACATAACATCTCCACAGTGGAATACACCGGGGTTGTCAATGGAAATCACTCCTTCGTTCTTCGTCGAAAACCCTTCATTTTTAAGGTTATCAAACCCTGTAGTAGTGGGACTGAAGAGCAAGGTAGAGGCGTGATCGCAAGCTATTCTGTTGATCTCTTCAGGCATGGACTTATTGAAAGACCGGAGGCCGGCTTCAACGTGCACTACTGGTATGTGCAGTTTCGCAGCTGCCAAGGCTCCTGCAAGCGTTGAATTGGTATCACCGTAAACCAACAAGGCGTCAATTTTATCCTTCAGCAACACTTCCTCAATTCCAGAAAGCATCTTTGCTGTTTGCGCTCCATGCGAACCGGAACCAACATCTAATTGATGATCAGGTCTTGGAATTTCAAGTTCATTGAAAAACACATTCGACATCTTCTCATCGTAATGCTGGCCCGTATGAAGAATGACTTCATTCAGTTCAGTCGAAAAGCCTTCCCGAATGGCACGTGAAACAGCCGCAGCTTTGATAATTTGAGGTCTCGCCCCGATAACAGTTAAAATATTCTTCATAATCTACAGTAGTCCTTCGTCTGCGAAGCTAAAGTACGCCCCTTCGCCAATAATTATGTGATCTAGCACGGGCAAATCTAAAAAATCGCCTGCGTTCTTCAATTTTCGAGTGATTTCTCGATCAGCTTGACTCGGGTTCAAATTCCCACTTGGGTGATTGTGAGCGATGATAATTGCGGCAGCTCTGCCCAACAATGCTTCTTGAAAAATGATCTTCGCATCAGCCACCGTTCCTGCGAGCCCACCTTTAGACACCATGATCTTATTCATGACCCTGTTCGCTCTATTCAATGTGAGCACCCAGAACTCCTCGTGAGAAAGGTCCATAAGATTAGGGTTTAAGATCGAAAAGGCATCTTTTGACGAACGGATCTGTGGCTTAGAGACTACTGAAAGTGCATTCCTACGCCTTCCCAACTCAACCGCGGCCGAAATCTGTATGGCCTTGGCCTCTCCGATCCCCCTAACTTGGGTTAAGTAATTCGGTTTCAGCTTAGCAAGTTCATTCAAATCGTTTCCGGCTAAGTCCAAGACACTTTGCGCTAAGTC
>JAQWQB010000042.1 GCA_029245065.1 Flavobacteriales bacterium
CAACTTCTTCCATGGTATCAGCAGCTTCGTCAGCAACTTCTTCCATGGTACCAGCAGCTTCGTCAGCAACTTCTTCCATTGTGTCAGCGGCTTCATCAACCATTTCTTGAGCAGCATCACCTGCATCGTTCATTGCGTCGTTTGCTGTTGTTTCAGCATCTCCTCCGCAAGAAGCGAAGAATGTCATTGAAACAGCAAGAATTCCCGCCATGAAAAGGCGTCCTAGGGTAGTGTATTTAGTGTTCATATTATTTGGGTAAAGTTTCAAGTGGTGAAAATAGAGTTTCTTTTCTAATGAAGGTCAATAATTACGATTGGTTTTAAATTTCTACATCTTAGACGTTGAAATATCTTGAAGGTCACATTAAAAGTTCAATGGGACATGATTATCAAACTCTTCCATCCAGGAATAGACTGTTTCGCCTAATATTTCTCGTTGGATATCTTTTGACTTTTGCTCCATGGTGCTATAATCGGTTGAAAAACCTTCGTAGTCAAAATCATAACCTCTCGTTGCAATTTGCTTTACTCCAAGGGAAATACCAGCAAAAAAGACAACTAACGCCATTTTCGATAGAGATCTTTTACTCATTTTTCGAATTACGAGCAGCATTACATTTAGTACGATGATTCCACAGATAATGAGAAATAAGTCATAGTTGTTCCACCACCAAATGCATCCGTAGCCGCCTACCCAAGTGTCAGTTGGCCACCATAAGTTAACTCCACCCCAGACACTTCCCGGTGTGGGTAGGTCTTCAAGTACATGCAAGAAATAGGCTGCAACAAAGGTGATGATGTGCCATTTGTTCCGCTTCCATTTGGATGAAAGGGTGCTTACAGACCTTCCACGAATTCGAGACACAAGAGTAGAAAATAGCCATGCCAAGGTTACAAGAAGCAATGGAAACACCAGGGAGTGCATGGCTCCGTGGTGCGAATACGGGAAGGTGTTGAAGTAAATGTTTCGTCCGTTATCGGCTAACTGCAGCCAAGTTCCAATGGTATCATCAAATTTAGACCAGAGGCTAATCGCATCGAAATCAGGGAGTGCACCGCCTAGAGCGCCTATTCCAATGATGGAAAGGCTTCTCTTTTCTTCAGCTGGAACCAAGTGAGCAATTGTTGATGCCACAGCAATTCCCGAAAAAGTATGTATTAAGATGTCCATTTCTATTTCAAAGAAGACAAAATAAAACGCGACAACCTAACGAAAGGATGTCGCGTTTCAATAATGAATTCAATTCCTTTAGTCACAAGGCAAGCCGAAGTTCGGTAAGAAGAAGCTAATCATATCGCTTGCGCCAACAAGGCCGTCTTTGTCCATGTCCGCAACACAGTCAGGACCGGTGCATCCGAAATCTCCTAAAAGAATCAGCATATCAGCGATGTTTCGTTCACCGTCGCCGTTGAGGTCACCTGTACAAACCGGATCAAATGCGTCGCATGTGCCGTCGCCGTCTGTATCGTTGAAATAAGATTGGGCATAGTCAAATGCATCAACACCTATTACAGCTCCCATTTTTCGTCCTGGAATATCATCACAAGGTGGGTGAATACCTCCCCAAATTCGTGATAGACCAGATTCATCAGCGGCGTCGTAGTAAGTAGCCCATTGCAATTCAATGGTAGCACTTGGACCATCTTCAAACACCAAAAAGTCGTCTTGCGTGGCAGTGAAGACTCCCATTCCACCTGGGAAGAATTCGTCTCCCGTGAACATGGTGAGCACCTCAGCAGCCGCTCGAGAGAACGTAGAGTGTCCAGATACATATCCTGCGAAAGGAGGAGTAACGAATGAAGGGCGCTGGTAAGGAACCCAGTCTTCGGCCAGAATCCAATCTACACCTGCTTCATCGGTGTCCACATTGTTAATGACTTTGTGACCACGCCACGCCATCATTTTGATCTTGCCTACATTTTCATCGCTGTCACCAGCTAATGCATCTCCAGACATGACGATTTCAATTTTACCGGCAATCAATGGTAATCCTCCAGGATGATAATTCAAACCAGCAGGATCTGTGCTCTGGCCTAGGTCAGCCATTCCACGAATTGCAGAAATAGGACGGAGGTAGTCGTACCACCCTTTGTGTCCCCATGCAGTAACAGCACAATCGTGCATCGCGCCACCCATCATAAAGTACATTTTCACATCCCATTCCATGTCATCTAAGACAGGGCCTTCACCCATGAATCGCTTTTCAACATCCGGATGATCGGCCACATAATTACAGATGGTAAACCAGTGCCCCGGAGGAGTTTCTGAATCTGGTCCATCAGCCCAGAATTCGGCAAGAACACGTGCATAATCGGCTCTAGCTACCATGTTCACCGCGTAAGGAGCTCCCGTGGCAGGATTCGTTGTGTGCCCTGCACTTTGCGTTCCGCCTTCAAGTTGATCATAGAAAGAAGCATAATCATTGAATGTATCTGGCAATGTTCTGTTTCCGATTGAATTCGGAGAAATGTCCCACATCACTCCATCTGAAGCGTCTAGGTGCGAAGACCACAATGCAGTGGTAACGAAGCCCCATCTGTACAAATCGGTATCGCCGCTGCCATCCATTGAATGCAAAGGCGGTGCGCCCGCGTCATGATACACTGGGTAATCATTTCCGTCGCGTTGGTTTAGCACCATATCATCAGTATTCAAAGAGAAAGGCGTTACACCTCCCCACTCAGGACTCAAAAAATCAGGCGTGCTTCCCGGAATCTCATTTCCACTTTGGTCAATGAAAATTTGAAGAGTCAGTGGTTGCCAGCTGTTGAAATCAATGATGTCTGGATTTCCTTTTCCATCTACACTAAGAGGTGGATTAACAGGAGCGTAAAAGTTGTTTCCATAATCAGCCTGCTCGTTTGCCCCATCTTGAAGGCCGAAATCGATGTAGCACTGCGCAATATAGTTTCCAAGCGCAGCTGCATCTCCGCTGGCGTAATCTTGAGATACATTGGTAATGTCATACCCAAGTGTTGCCATGTGTTCATCGTAGGCTTGCTGCAATAATGCAGCTTCCGGAGAGCCCGCAAAACGGTGAGAAAGCAATCGGTAAGCCATGAAGGAAATCGATTCATCTCTTGCCAACTGAACATCTGCAGGATCCGGAATGCCGGTGAAAGCACAGCTGAATCCATCTACCGTTTGGCCCAACAGAAATGCACAGTTTCCTTCTTCGTAAGCAGACCATGCATCCCACATCCCTGAAGACGTGTGGAACAAGTTTCTAGCGTGAACGGTAGGTCTGGCAAAATCCATTCTAATAGATGCAAGTAACATTTCATTCCATTGACGCGCCACGTTGTGTGTGGTTGGTATTATGGGATAATCTACTGCTGGTGAGCAGTTCGGGTCAGGGTTAGTCGGACACTCATCACAAGCATCTGGTAGTCCGTCATTGTCAAAATCTGCAGAACTCAAGACCAAGTCACAGTTGTCAGACATGTACAGACCATAACCGAAACAGCCTCCAGTTAAGAAGTCTGTAAGTCCGTCATTATTAATGTCCAAGAACCCAAAGTCATAACTGTTGTCTACCCAATCATAAGAAGTCGTTCCGTATGGATCAGTGAACGAACCGTTGTCGTTTTCGTAAATCGCCAATCTTCTGCCCGAATCACATGGTGGAATATCAACATCCACGTCTGCTACGGCAATGTCCATGTCACCATCGTTGTCCAAATCGGCAATGTGAACGTTTCCGCCAAATCCGTTGTCGCTTGTTCCCGGAATTCCTACCGTAGAGAATGTAATGCCTACGTCAGGAGTAATTGTTTCGGTTCGAAGCATGTAATCACTTCCATCATCGACCACATAGAAATCCAAATCTCCATCCAGATCAAAATCTGCGATATCGAACATGTATGGCGCTGCAGAAGGAGTTAAGTTTTGGTAAGTAGGGAAGTTACCTGTTCCATCATTGAACATCAAAATTGTTCCTGTTCCTCCCCAAGGGGCTACAGAATAGAGTGTGGTAACCTTTAAGACGTCGTTATCACCATCCTGGTCAAAGTCATGAATTTGGACGGCTGTTCCAAAAGCGGAATTTCTGAAGTTCCCCAAGCGAGAGGCGGCTTCTTCGGTGAATACACCTGTTCCGTCGTTGATTAGAAGAAAGTCTTCAGCAGTTCCGCCACCACCGTTCACACGGTAATTCACGAAATAGATATCCATAAAACCATTTCCGGTTAAATCGCCTCCCCAAACAGCACAAATGAGAATGGTGTTGTCATAGGTCGAAGGAAAACGGCTCGCTGATTCATCTACCAATCCGAGCCAGTTTCCACCCAAGTCGTTTCCTAAGTTTCGGTAGTAGCTTGGGTTTTGCTCAAATGTGTTGGCAATGATCACATCTTCCCATCCATCGTTGTCAAAGTCGCCAATGAACACATCACGTGCGAATGATATTTTCGATATGAACTCAGGAGCGTACATAGCTGTGCGGTCCACTAGAACACCATTTTCGTTCATCAGAAGAAGATCTGATTTAGCTGGCTCATTGGGAAGTGAAAATGGCTCTTTTCGAACGACAATCACGTCCATCCACCCATCGTTGTTCAAATCGGCTTGTGAAAAATCCTTCTCTTCGTCATCACTATTTGCTACCGATGTAAGCACCAAACGGGTGTCTGTTTCTTCAGACCAATCAAGCCATTGCGCTTGAAGTAGAAGAGGAAAAAAGAAGGTCAATAAAAATAGAGGTGTTGCTTTTACGACGTTTATCGGCTGCAAGACTTCCGCAGGCTGCTTTCGCCAAGCAAAGAGCTTTCGAAATAGAGAATTCATGATAGACAGTTATTTATTTAGGCTAAGGTCCTAGTCTGTAAGGTACAGATTCTTATCCACTCTCACCAATCCAGTTCCTCTAATTCCTTCAAGTAGCCTTCTTTTTCTTCTTCAGAGTAGAACGTAGAAGTCTTGAGGCTTTCTTTGAATTGCGCCAATTCGGTTTGAATATCGAGGCCCATCTCATGCTTCGCCGTGGCGATATTGAAATACCCATCAGAGAAGTTGGGGTATTGCGCTAGCATAATTTCCCATGCTTGAATGGCTTTTTCGTATTCACCTTCTCCGTAAAAGAACCATCCTTTGCCATTGAGCACCCCCAATGAAAAAGGAAGGGCACTACCGTAATGATCTTCAATTTCACTTAAGAGACCTTCAATTTGGCTGAATTCTTTGACAGCATTGTCCAAGTATACTGCTTGGCGGTCGGCCCAAAATTCAAAAATATCATTCAGCGCCTCACCAATAAACAAACCCGGTGTAACGGTATGTTCAGCCGCTGGGAAAAGTTTACCTCTGATATCGAAATACGGACTTGTTAGTTTGTCTTCTACAATCAGCGAATCCACTTTCATGTAATCATCAGGATAATCTTCTCCTATGTCGAATCGGTAATAGACAGGTTGATCAAGTTTCACGGTATTCGTCATGTGCTGCAACTCATCAAATAAGCTTACATTTTTTATGTTCCATAAAAGGACTCATGGATATAACAGCACCAAGACGTTCAGGGTTTCTGGTCAATAAAAGACTGGTGAAATAACCGTACCGACTGTGACCGATGAGTGTAAGGTGTTCGCCACCTTGAAAATTCGATCGGATGTGGGGTAGGAGTTCCTCGAAAATAAATGCTTCGTTTTTCTCGCCGTAAGCCGTCGAATCTGAAGTAGATAGTTGGGTTTCGTTGTACCTACTCATTCCTTCACCAGAAGTGACGCCAACTACAACGCTAGCGGGCATTTGATCGTTGCTCGTCAAATAGTCAATGGTGGTTCGAATGTAATTGTAGCTGCGCTCGTTTTGCTTGTCGAAGATGAAGATCACAGGGTACTTCGAAGGTGTCTTTTCGTCATACTCTAAAGGGACTGTTACTTCGATTCCGACTTGATATCCCAGTTTTTCCGAATCCATGGGATCTCCACTAATTGTTCTGTACAATTCAAAGTCTTGGGAAAATGAGGTGATGCCAAGGAACATTGACATCAGAAACAGCAAACGAATCTTCATGGAATCAATCTAAGGGTTTGTGTACCCTGAAATTTACCAAAACTTCTCCGTCTTTTTCATTTCGATTGGGATGATCGACCACAAATTGTTGTCTCTCAAAAAATGGCCTAGCGGTATAGCTCACGTCGGAATAAATCATCTGGGAACGCATCCCTTTTGCAACCGTCTCCATTTTGGTCAAGAGCATTTTAGCAATTCCTTTGCCTTGTGCAGTCGGAGCAACGTACATACAATCGATGTAATCCGTTCCTTCCAATGAAGCAAAACCAAGCAATTGATCTGCTGATTTCGCCAGCCAAAAAGACTGCTCATCAATGCGTTTAAGCCATTTCGGATGGTTGTGGGAAGACAACTTCCAAACACGACGTTCGTTCGCTGTGTAGTCATTTGCACAGCTGATGTCAATGCAGTTTTCAAAAACCCGAAGCACGTCCAGTAAATCGTCGGCTGATGCCTCTACTAGAATTACTGCGGACATGGTAAACCGAATGAAGGAAAGAATATCGAAATCATGTCGAAGGTGTTCACGTAACCGTCATTGTTCAGATCAGCTTCGCAAAGGGGCCCTTCACAGCCAAAGTTCGAGAGAATAATGAGTAAGTCAGCTAAATTCACCAGTCCGTCGCCGTTGATGTCAGACACACAGTCTCCTTGTTCAACAGCACATGTTGCCACCCAAGATTGGCCATCTAAATTCCAACTCTCTTCTATTGGAATGCACAAGTGGGTCAATGCGGTTACCGGAATGTCCACCAAACGAGGGGTGTTGGAATAATCATCCATTAAGACCGGTTGAGGTTCGGTCCACGAACCTGAATTAATGAACCCAAGGTTGGCATTTCCAGAGAAATCGTTCACCACGGTCCCACTTCCTTCATTAATCTTCCAATACCCAATGAGTTCATTGGAAGACGGATGCGATTCATCTAACGTAGAACATGTGTAATTGGCAATGGCTGCGTCAGAAACAACTTCGTTCCAAATGCGCACTTCGGCAATACTTCCGTCAAAGTCGTAATCGTTGTCTATGTCAGCTCCGAAAAACAACCCTTCACCAACATCAATGTTACCAATTCCACTAATGTCTGCGGCACCCATGAATACGCCATCTTCGTACATGCGAAGCTCTCCATCTCGATCAAATGAAACGCTCAATGTGTGCCATTCTCCGTCTGCGATTGCACTTGGAGCGTTGAGGTCAACACGGCTGGAGCCGTCGCCAATATTCACTTTCCATTCAGGGCCATTTGGCAGCTGAAATGAAAAAACGAAGCCAGGTAAGAAACCAGAATCCCAGTCTTTATTACCAACAATGGCTACATCAGCAGCAACGCTGGTTTTAACTCTACATTCTACAGTGAAATCTTGGTTGGCACCGAAGTTGAACAACGGATCTTGAAGCACTTCAATGTAGTCGTTGTTGCCATCAAATTGAAGTTCGAAATCATTGTTGAGGCAATCAAATGGTGCTGGACTTTCCACTTCGGTTTCCTTTAGAACGACTTCCGTCGCCACGCTTTCTCCACTTGCGATGAAAAAAGACAACCGTTCTTCGATGTTATTTCCTCCGTGCGAAGTTCCAATTCCACCGTGGTCGGGTGTTACCAGTATCAGCCAATCTTCTTGATCGTAAGTTGGTCTGTTTTCCAACGCTTCAAGTACCGGACCAAGTAGTAAGTCTACCATTTCAATTGCCGCGATGTACGGTTGAACAGTTGAGTTGAAACCATAGGAGTGACCCGCACCGTCAATTTCGTCGTAATGCAGAAAAAGGGCAGTAAGGTTTTCGTTTTGCAATTGGATTTGAGCTTGCTCTGTAACACTAATATCCGTGGATACATTCAGCACGTAGTCCGCATTGTTTTGGACAATGTACGTGTTGATGGGAGACCAATGGCAAATACTGGCCGTGTAGGCAGATGGGTCATTGTCCTCGATTCGTTTCAGGAACGACGGGAAATTAGCGTAATCGTCTATTGTAAATGAGTTGTTCGTCACCAAGTGCTTGTCTGACCAAACGCCTGTATGTATGGCAGACCAGCCGGGGCCGCTGTAAGTAACATCTGTGTTTAAACCATGCGGACTGTAAATTCCGTTTGCAATGAGGGCGTCAAGATTAGGGGTTAGCGCCGCTTCAAGTGCATCTGCTTTGCATCCATCAATACCAATGACAAGCACTTTTTTGACAGCTTGAGTATGGCCGAATAATGAGGCCAAAAGAAAGAGGGTGAGGAGTAAGTAGCGCATGGTTAGTTGTTAGAAGTCCTAACCGCAAGATAACGAAAATGAAACTGTCATTCTTGGATTTGAACCGCTACACTTTGAGGTTGCCTTAGTGCATCTTTAACATGAAGCACATAGTTTCCTGGGGTCAAATCAGACAAATCGATTGGAACTCCATTGACAGAAGAAAGACGAATAACCAATTTCCCTTGTTGATCAAATACGCTCACTTCAGCGTTGGTTAACGGCTGCGAGCATTGGATTTGCCCATTGGAAGGGTTCGGATAGACTGTCAAAACGAATCGGTCGTGTTCTTCCACCGACGTACTAACTGTGATTGGGGTTGTGACTTCATCGCTATCACATGAGGTAGTCACAATGTGAGTTACGTTAAACTCTGCTTCAGCAGGGAAAGTATGAGTGGGGCTGCTTTCATCAGAAGTTCCATTCCCAAAATCCCAAAAATGGATCGCATCGTCACTCGTGTAGTCAGGAACAAAGTTGTAGGTCAAGCCATCTTGTTGTTCTGAAGTGAAGTCGGCAGTTACATCGTATTCGCCCACGAACCACGTTTCAAGCTGTTCGTAGACCACTATTTTTGTTGCTTCGCGAAGCACAACTGCAACGTCCTCGTCAAGTCCATTGTTATCTGTTATAGCAACAGGAGATGAACGGTAAAAAAGGGTGTAGAAACTGCAAGCTGCCACGTACGAACCTTCTGGCGAAGGGTGACTTCCATCATTGGCATACAAGCTGATTTCAGGATGGTTTTCTCTGATGTATCTCCATACTGCACCAACCGGAGAAACAACAGCGTCATTCATTTCTGCTAGTTGCATATAACGTTCGTACAGCAAATCATCCATACCTTCATAGGTGCAGACAGGAGGCCAATTAGTACAGTTTGAAGCATCTCCGTCTTCTCTTCCCCATGTCATGTAAAACACGGTCTCAGCGCATTCGTTGCTTTCCAAAATAGCAGCATTCAAGTCTTCGGCATACGGAAAAACGTCAGATTCAACTTGTGAAATTGGAAATGATGGACGTTGGCTTTGCTCTTGAAGAACGACAAAGTCCCAGTTTCCCTCTTCAATTTTTTGCAAAGAGGTGGCGTTCGTAGAATGCCCTTCCAATGTATACCCACCAGGGGTGTTGCTGTCTACAATGAGGGTTTCTCCAGCCGACGCAGCCAAGTTGGACGTGAGTTGAGGAAGTCCATTGTAATTGGTGTAGCTATTTCCTAGAAAGAGGGCTCTTTTCTCTTGTGCAAAACCTGAACAAGTTAGCAGTACGAAGCCAGCAATGAGCAAAAAGTGTTGTGTAGACGTTTTCATCGGACAAGTGTACTCAGGATTAGACAGTTTTTTCAGCTAAAATGGCATACACCATCGGAATGTTATCCTTCATTTTTTCGATGCGGAATTTCCCTTTTTCAACTTCAACAACTCCTCTGAAACAAGGGTAGGGCGAATAGTCGTATTCGTCCAACTGCCTGATGTTCATGCCATGTGAAATCAAGTTGTTCACTACCTCAGACATCCCATGGTTCCACATTACATATTCTTGAGAAATGTGTGCTTCAGTGTCTGCGTAGGTACCCTCTTCGGATTCGCGGATTTCACCAGAGTTGAAATAGCGGTACTTGATTTCATTGAAGTCATCGTCGAACATCCACACTACAGGGTGAAATTCAACGAATACAAGTTGACCTTTCGGACGCAGAAAATTAGCTATTACACCCGCCCATTTGTTCATGTCAGGTAGCCAACCAATTACGCCATAAGAGGTGAAAACGATGTCGAAGTCTTCCTTCAGTATAGCAGGTAAATCATATACATCGCTCGCAATAAAAGTACATTCAACACCAGCTTCTTTTGCCAATCCTCGCGCCTTGTCAATAGCAACGTCTGAGAGGTCTACACCGGTAACGTGAGCGCCCATTCGGGCCAGTGAGATGGTGTCTTGTCCAAAATGGCACTGCAAATGGAGGATGCGCTTTCCTCTGATGTTACCAAGCATACCTAACTCAATTGACTTGAGAGACGTTGCTCCTTTCAAAAAGGACGGTACATTATAGAAGTCAGAATCAATATGAACTGCTGTTCTATTGTTCCATGATTGACGGTTAATTTCTTTGTAATCCTTCATTGTTCTTAGTTAGTTGTTGCCCGTTCAAGTTGCCAAATTTGGCCACCGGTATTGGAAGAAGTGAATGACCAAAACATATGATCGTCATCTATTACGGAAATTCCGAAGCGTAGTCTTTTTATGGCGCCTTTGTTGTACTTAAATTCAATTTTTTGTTGATGTGAATCGAAGGTCCAGCCGCCTGCAGAGAACAAACGCTGACCCTCTCCGTAAAGGAATTCGCCATTCGATAAAAGCTCGTATTTCTTGCCGATTAACTGACGTTTAAGCTTCCCTTTTTCCAAACTTGATATTTCCTCCGTGGTGACGTCTACGGTAATTATTTCCCAAACTCCTGCCAACTCTTTTTCGTTGAATGCTTGTTGGCACGAGGAGAGCGCGAATAAGCAAGCAACACTAAACACGAGTGGCCATTTACGGCAAATACGGCATGTCATAATAATATCTCATTTGTTTGATTAACCCGAATGGGAACCGATGAAGGTTTGCGTCGGTGCAAATTAACACAATGGCGTCATTTCGTTCAATAGACGCTCGGTAATTTTGGTCCCAAACGGTAGTTGCTTTTTCATTCGATTCAGGATATACAGCCGCGCAGTAGTACCAAAATTGCCCTTCGTTGAAAATGGAGTTCGAGAATCCTAAGTTGAACATGTCCCACCAAAAACTATCGGAGATGGTCAAGACCGTTGGTGAAGAGCCATTGGTGGAATCTTCTATGGTAAAACCGGGGTAGGCCAATGAATCATCAGGGATATCGAATAGAAGGTTCATTCCGTCTTCAATATCCTGGTCGAAAAAGCGCGCGAAATCATTCACTTCATGTCGATTGACACCCAATGTTGGAAGTCTCCTTTCGGTCAAGATCTCCAACGTGGAAATAATAGAGTCCATCACAATGAATTCAGCGTATTGACTCCAATGCACGCCGTTCTTTGGGAACAGTGGATACCTGCTGGTGACTTTCATGTTGTCGAACCAACTGCGGCAATTTATGGTGGGTATTTGGTAAAGGGCAAGTTGTTGTTGAACCAGGTCGAAATTGGTTGTTTTAGAGGTGTCTACTTCGAAGTAATCAGGAATAAGGTTTTGATGAAAGTGACCTTTCCCGGGGGCTAAAACAACCAATAAATCGATGCCTAACTGCCGCAATGTGTCATTCACTTGCTCCAATCCTCTTCCAATAGAAAGGAGGCTGTCTACGCCGAGGAAATCTTGACCAGACAGGGTTTCAATGTAACTCTTCTCGAAAAGGACTCCCTCTTTTCCTTGGACCCAACCATCTAAATTACTCTTGCGGTGCAGCGAATAATTGAGCTGGTTGTGCGAACGTGTCAACAGCGCCCTGAAACCTACATCTGCTTTTATGCTGCTTTTCAGTGAATCCTGAAAACTTCCTTCGAACCAACTATTCCACGAAAAAGGAGGAGGTGCGGTATCATTGAAAGCACCATTCAATTCCATTTCATCATTGAATCGCAAACCATGTTGAACCATGGGCCAGCTCAACAAGGCCAGAAAGGCCAAGGCTACAATCAGTTTGATATGTTCAGCGATGCGGTTCAAAAACGGAAGTATATGAATGGGTTAAAATCGGAACTGACTATGGAAGCGGCTGACAGAAACAACACGATTCCTGCGAAGAGGCCAAATGACGCATAGCCACTTAATTTTAAGCTGGGCTGGAAGTAGATCGTGTGTTCTAATTTTCGACCCCACTTAAAGGCGGTGACCACAGAGAAAACAATGGCAATAACAAGGGTGAACTTAAAGTCGGGAAGCGCCATAAAGAGCTTTTCCGACGAATGGTAAGAGAACATTTTTCCGAAGTACAATGGAATATCTGAAACCGTTTCGAGTTTGAAAATCACCCACCCTAACATGGTGATCAAGAAGGTGAATAGCGTGGAAGGAATGCGTCCGATTTTCTCGAGAATTTGCCCTAAAAAGACCCTTTCAATTACCAGAAAGAAGCCGTGAAAGATGCCCCACAGGATAAAGTTCCACGATGCGCCATGCCACAGCCCTGAAAGCAGAAACACGATCCATAAGTTAAAGTACAGCCGCTGCTTGGTTTTAACTTTACTTCCGCCCAATGGAATGTACAGGTAGTCTCTCATAAAGCTTCCCAAGGTGATGTGCCACCTTCTCCAAAACTCGGTAATGCTCTGCGAGATGTAAGGAGAGTTGAAGTTCTCTGGAAACTTGAATCCCATTATTCTTCCAAGTCCGATGGCCATGTCTGAGTAGCCGGAAAAGTCGAAATAGATTTGGAAGGTGTAAGCTATGATTCCAACCCACGCCGCTTGCGTACTTAACAACGAAATGTCTCCCTCCATGAGGAGAGTAGCTTGTTCACCGAGGACATTGGCAATGAGCACCTTTTTGCCCAGTCCAATGCAAAACCTATAAAAGCCCAGAAGTTTGTCGTCCAATACCTCTTTACGATCGGTGATGTCTTTGGCGATGGCTGTGAACCGAACAATTGGTCCTGCTATCATTTGAGGAAATGACATAATATACAGCAGGTAATCGGTCAGTTTTTGGAGCGGTTCGTGGTCTTTACGGTAAATGTCTAGTGCGTAGGTCAGCGTTTGAAAGGTGTAGAAAGAAATCCCAATTGGCAAGGCCACATTCGTCCATCCTACTTCTTGAAAACCGAGGTGCTGAAGAAAAGCATCGACATTTTCCACAAAAAAGTTGGCGTATTTGAAGTAGGCAAGAAGCCCTAAATTGAGGGCAAGTGAGCTAATCAACAATTGCTTTCTCTTCCGCTTTTCTTCAGTGGCATGCATCCATTTGACAATGAAGAAATCTAAGATGGTAGAACCTAGGATGACGAAGATAAATTTGGGCGCACCGAAGGCATAGAATAGTAAGCTGGCCAGCAAGACGACCCCGTTTTTCATGTTTTTCGGCACCAAATGGTAGAAAATCAGGAAAACAGGAAGGAAGTAGAATAAAAATAAGATGCTACTAAATACCACTGCTTGCTCGTTACTGGATGTGCGAATATACTTGAATGACCTAGATGGTCCGCAAAGTGAGTCGCACTAAAAGTACCGTGAAGTGAATCTGATTAAATGGGGAATGAGGATTGCTCAGCTTACCGATTGCTACGGCTTCATGTAAAGGCTCGAATCAGGTGCTTGAAATTCAATGTTCGTCAATTCAGCGTACCCAAGCTGTTCTGTAAGTCCTGCTTCGGTTCTCCAAGCCCAAAATGACCAGTTAGACGCAATTGGAATACCATCAACGTCGATGTAATCTTCGTACTTGATAGCGTGAGGATCTTCTTCTGCCTCTTCAACACTTTGTCCCGCAGTTACAATGTAAGCAGCTACTTCTAGCAATTCGGTTTCTTTGTCGGAATACAAGATGTACCAGTCATCAGGGGCATCTCCTGTGCCGGCTTCAAAGGTTAGTTTTTGGGTGTTGTATTGTTCGCCATTCAGTGAATCGTTGTCAAACGCTGCGTACTTGGTGCCGTCGTCGCTCAGTCTATAAGGAAGTCCAAAGAAATAAGACCACGTGTAAATGTCAAATCGCATATCGCTATCCACAACTGAGTCAGAAACAATCCAACTATCCATGCCATCATAAACCATTGAGATGCCATCGTTTCGATCGATGCGCCCTTTCGAGCCATCTGTTAACATGGTGAACGTTGCATTTAGACGTTCTTTCTCGCGGAAGACCAATCTTAAGTCGAATGAAATGGCTCCTTTTGCTTGGTAGGCATACTTCTTATGCGCCATTTCCGTGTGCATCACGAATTCGTTTACTTCTCTTTCTTCCAATTCTGGAACGTGTTTAGGAGATTTTTCAACGGGCATATCGTTTGCACAACTTGCAAGGGCTAAAAGCGCTACGAAAAGGATAAATTGGCTACGCATGTTTTTGAGGTAATTGAGATAAAAGAAAACGGGAAGAGATCACCAATAACAAGGCAATAGACGCCATTGTTAGTAGGCCTTCATTGTTGAAATAGTGCGCCGAAGTGGCCAACACAGCATCGAAGAAAAATCCGGCGTAAGCCCATTCCATGAGCCATTTCGGACGACGGACTAACACCATCACTACGCCTGCTATTTTTAGCAATGCCGACGGATAAACAATCCAACTCGGGAATCCCAAAATGTCATAGAACATAACCACCATATCGTATTCTAGCAAATACATACCTGCTGAGAATAAGAATAGTGAACACATGAGCAGTGTTACGATCCAATACGTCACTTTGAGCGCCTTCATACTGCAAAGGTAAACTGCCCTAAAAGGAAGGAAGTCCCGAAATCATAACAAAGTCAAGAATCAATGGGTTTTCCTGTATAATTGGAATAAATTGTGCCTACCAAGTTCACCTCACAACCCTCACCTCCAAACTAGACTCGCTCAACTCTCACTCCAATGTCGCTTACTTCTAACTCCTTCATCTCGTCATTTCAGGGACTTTCACGCGAAGTGTGGTGGCTTTCTGTGATCACGCTCATCAACAGAGCCGGGACGATGGTGATTCCTTTTCTATCGCTCTACCTAACAGAGGAACAAGCATTTTCGAAATCGGATGTTGGTTGGTTGATGTCTGCTTTTGGACTAGGGTCTGTCGTGGGAACGTGGTTAGGTGGCCAGTTGACCGATCGGACAGGCGCTCATAAAGTAATGATTGCCAGTCTGCTTAGTTCAGGTTTGTGCTTCATTACACTTCAATACGTGAACGGCTTTCTCCCCATATGTGCCATGGTCTTTTTGGTAATGTTGACGGCGGACATGTTCCGTCCGGCCATGTTTGTTGCGTTAAGTGCTTATAGCAAACCAGAGAACAAGACGCGGTCGGTTACATTGATTCGTCTGGCAATTAACCTTGGATTTTCAGTGGGGCCCGCTATTGGTGGACTAATTATCCATTCCATGGGCTATGACCTCTTGTTTTGGATTGATGGTATATCATGCTTTTTGGCGTTGGCGCTTCTGATGAAGGTGCTGAATCCGAAGAAATCCAAGGTGTTGGACATGCATGATCCAGGGGCAAAAGCATCACCATATCAAGATGCTAGTTTTTGGATTTTCTTCGCTGCCATGCTGTTGTTCGGAGTCGTCTTTCTCCAGCTCTTCAGCACAGTTCCCATTTACTACAGTGAAGTTCACCTCTTGTCTGAGCTTCAAATTGGGTTGTTGATGGGGATGAACGGCTTCGTGATTTTCGTTCTTGAAATGCCATTGGTAAGGTACTTTGAGACGAAAAAGAGCAGTCAAACCAAACTGATGATTCAAGGGGTAATTCTCTGCGGACTGAGTTACTTGGTGCTTGTTTTAACAGATTGGCCCGGCATTCTTGTAATTGGCATGTTGTTTATCACCATTGGCGAAATGGTTACGTTTCCTTTTTCAAATGCCTATGCCATGAATAGGTCGAAACGGGGAAAGCAAGGGCAGTACATGGCCCTCTATGCGGTGGCCTTTTCTGTCGCACATATCGTCGGTCACAATTCAGGCTTCCAGCTCATTGATGAGAAGGGATATGATTTTGCTTGGAATGTGTTAGTAGGTCTATCTGTTGTAGCAGTTGTATTGCTTCTGTGGCTTGGAAAAAGAGAAAAGGCCGGACTCTAAATCAATCCGAGTGGGGAACTTAGAGCCTTTGGTTTCTTTAATTATATTTGTCAAAATCAATCTACCATGGGAAGAGCATTTGAATACCGCCGTGCAGCGAAAGAGAAAAGATGGGGACACATGTCACGTGTATTTCCAAAATTGGCGAAAGCCATTACCATAGCAGCGAAGGACGGAGGACCAGATCCGGAAACAAATGCAAAGCTCAGAACGGCCATTCAGAATGCGAAGGCTCAGAACATGCCTAAAGACAACATTTCGGCGGCTATTAAGCGTGCTGATGGAAAAGATGTTGCCGATTTTGCAGAAGTCATTTTTGAAGGCAAAGGGCCTCATGGGGTGCTCGTCTTTGTAGAGTGTGCTACAGACAACAACAACCGTTCGGTAGCCAACATCAAATCGTACTTCAGTAAAAGTGGGGGAAGCTTAGTGCCAACAGGTTCCCTTGAATTTATGTTTGATCGCAAAGCAGTCTTCGAAATTGAAGTGAATGAAGAGTTGAATACTGGCTTGGATATTGAAGAGCTTGAATTTGAGCTCATTGATGCCGGATTAGAAGAAATTGATCAGGACGAAGAAACGGTTGTGATTTTTGGTGATTACACCAACTTCGGAAACCTATCAGAAGCCCTCGAGGCGAAAGGTATTGAAGTGAAAAGTGCTACGTTGAAGCGTATTTCGAACAACCCTCAAGAATTCACAGATGATCAGGTGGATGAAATGGCGAAGTTGTTTGACAAGTTAGACGAGGACGATGACGTTCAAGCCTTTTTCAATAACATTGCTTGATAAAGTACTTCTGAAGAACATACTCGTTATACAAACGGCTTTTATAGGCGACGCCATTCTCGCAAGTGCGGCACTTGAAGCCTTGCATGGCACTTTTCCAGACGCTAAAATTGACTTCCTTGTTCGCAAAGGAAACGAAAGCCTCTACGCCAATCATCCTTTTCTGAATGAGGTGTTGGTGTGGGATAAAAAAGCGGGGAAATACAAACAGCTACTAAACTGTTTACGTCGTATTCGAAAGGAGCGCTACGACTTGGTAGTGAACTTTCAACGCTTCGCATCCAGTGGCTTTCTCACCGCTTTTTCCAAAGGGAAAATCAAACATGGCTTTTCGAAAAACCCATGGTCGTTTGCATTTACGAAAGCCTTGCCACACGAGTTAGGGGAGAAGGGAGATGCAACCTATATCCATGAAATTGACCGCAATCATTCCCTGATTGAAGAGTGGTGTGGACCAAGAGAAATCGGACCGAAGTTGTACCCGCACGGATTGTCAAGTGAAATCAAACTGGACGAGGAGTTTATTGTGATTGCGCCTTCTTCGGTGTGGTTTACGAAGCAATATCCAGCGGAAAAGTGGATAGGGTTTTTGGACGAAATGACGGCTATTCAAGTCGTTGTAATTGGAGCACCTTCCGACGCACCGTTGGGAGAGGAATTAATAGAACGAAGCAAGCATACCAACGTAGTCAACCTGGCCGGAAAGCTCTCTTTATTGGAAAGTGCAGCATTGATGTCCAAGGCGAAAATGAGTTATGTAAACGATTCGGCACCTCTCCACCTTGCGTCTGCCGTAGATACGCCCGTTACAGCCATTTTTTGTTCCACCATACCTGAGTTTGGTTTCGGTCCTTCTGGAACAAAAGGAATTATTGTGCAAAGTGAATTGCCCCTGGAATGCCGTCCATGTGGCCTTCATGGAAAGAAGGTATGCCCACTCGGACACTTCGATTGTGCGCATTCCATCACACCTTCCAAGCTGAAATCAGTCCTTCACTAGAAACTGTTGGTATTTTTTTGATAGACTCAAAGCAACCTTTTTGCTTCGAATCGTATCTTCGTAATGTAAAGGCGCGAGACCTTACCATTAACTTCGTACCTTTCTGCAAACAATGCTTGTTATGAAAAACATTCTTACCCTCGTATTAGGACTAGTTGCTTTTGGCTTTTCAGCTTCTGCACAAATTACAGTTGACGGAGAAAACGTAGCTGTAGAAATTAACCATGAAACATCTCGTGTTGAGTTGTCTGAAATGGCTGCTGCTTTCAAAGCACAGGGAGTTGAAATGCGTTATGACAACATTGAGTGGGCGAATGACCACCTTATTCGAATCCGTGTTCGTGTGAAAGGAACACAAGGTGAAATCGTGGAATACATCGCAGATCACTTAGAAGAAGACCAAGTAATTAAAGTAACTCGGAAAATGGCAAACGGAGAAGAGTCGCTCTGCTCTGGGCTGGATTGCGAGTAACTGCTAAACGATATGAAATGAAGGGTTTCCGAAAGGAAGCCCTTTTTTTTTGTCCCTTTTTTCGAAGTGCTGCATTCTTTCATCAAACGCAAGAAACCATGGCAGAGAAAAAAGAATCCCCACGACAGAAAATGATTGGCATGATGTACCTCGTGCTAACAGCGATGCTCGCATTGAATGTTCAACGAGAAGTACTGGACGCTTTCGTGATGTTGAACGAAGGCATTGAACGCGCAGGAGAGCAGCACATAGAAGAGAATAACAACCTTTTCGCCCAATTTCAAATGGCATCAAGTCTGGACCCTGTGAAGACAAAACCTTGGATCGATGCGGCTGAAGCGGTTCGTTCCCAGGCAGCATCGATTTTAGTGCAGATTGAAGCACTTCAGGTTGAACTTATTGCGGAAACAGAGGGTCTTGAGCAGCAAGAGGCTGATACCTTGCAACTTCGTTTTGCCGAAAAACAAGACGATATCAATGAAGGCACGCGCATCATGGTTGGAGACAACGAAGACGGGTCAGCGGGGCAAGCCGTATTGCTTCGACAGAATATTGAAAATTATGTCAACGATGTAAACACGCTCTTAGCTTCCAAGAACCTATCGCCTGTAAACGCCCCAATTGATTTCTCAGCCAAAAGTCGCGAAGGAGAAATGCTTCCTTGGGAGGTAGCTTCATTCTACGACATGCCCTTCGTAGCCACGATAACAACCCTGGAAAAGATCAAAAACGACGTGCGGAGGTTTGAAGGAGAAGCACTCCAACGGATGCTTGGTGAATTGGACGCAGAAGATTTCCCGATCGATACCGTACTTGCCAAAGTCATTCCGAAAAACCCGTATGTCATGTTAGGTGAGACGTACGAAGCAGATGTCTTTCTTGGCGGATTCAGTAGAACACTTTCGCCCAATGTACTGCTAGGAGACCTAGATGAGCAAGGGGAATTGCTCAATGAAGGCACCCAACTGGAAGTGGCAGATGGAATGGGGAAATACCGTGTTCAAGCTAACAGGGAAGGTGTTCACTCGTATTCAGGTGTAGTACAGATGGCCAATAAACGAGGCGATATTCAAAGTTTTCCCTTTAGTTCAAGCTACATCGTGGCCAGGCCATCGGCGGTGGTGTCGCCAACTAAAATGAATGTGCTTTACAAAGGAGTTGATAATCCGATAGCCGTTAGTGTGCCAGGCGTGTCAAATGATAAAGTGCGCGTAGCCGTGACTGGAAATAACCAAGTGAATCGGTCGGCCGAAGGGTATACGGTTAAGCTCAATAATGCTGCTCGTGGAACCGTGAATGTAGTGGTTCAGGCCGAAATAGATGGCAACTGGACAGAGATGGGCAAACAAGAATTTAGGGTGAAGCCCTTGCCAGAGCCGTATGTTCGTTTTGGCAGCGTAAGAGGAAGCGGTAAAATGACGTCCAATGAAGCGAAACTAGCTTTCATGAAGGCCGAATACGCTCCTGATTTTCCTTTCGAACTTCCTGTACGCGTCACAGCTTTTAAGATGTTGATACGGAAAGACAATGGGAATATCATTGAGAAAACATCTTCTAGTTTCAGATTGACTGAGGCAATGAGGGTCAATATTGAAAATACCCGCCCTGGAGATGTTATCATATTTGAAAACATCATTGCCAAAGGAGAAGACAACCAAGAAATTCCAGTGCCAGGAATTACCATCACCATAAAACGTTAACATGCGCGAAGACATAAGCGTGTGAATGTGCAACACGGGGCGGGCTCTTTCCAGGACTGCCCCGTTGTTTTTTTCAGCTACAAATTAGATTCGGACGTCGGCAAAGTTGTTGTAGCGTGAGCGCGATCGTACCGGAGCTTTGCCTACGGAAGGGGCTGGTGATATCCTAAATATAACTTAGATTGTACTCTTAACTAACGCTAATCAACAGACCTCAATTCAAGACAGCCGTAGGTTGTTAAAAACTACCGTATTAAAAAGACTTTGAAGCCCGCACGTAAAGTGTATCTTTGTCGCCCATAACCCTTAAGGTTGACGCATGAAATTTGTCGTAGCAAGTGATAAACTTTACAAGCACCTTCAAGTGCTTAGCGGAGTATTGAATAACAGCAATACCCTGCCAATTCTAGATAACTTCCTTTTTGAGTTTTCGTCAGGAAAAGCAACTATTTCTGCTTCTGACTTGGAAACTACCATGACTACTGAAGTTGAGGTAATGACCGAGGATGAAGGAAATATTGCCATTCCAGCGCGTATCCTCTTGGATACCTTGAAGTCGTTTGGAAGTACTTCGATTCCGTTGAACTTCAAGATCGATGACAAAAGCTTGGCGATTGAAGTGACTAGTGAGCAAGGAAAGTACAAGCTGGCTGGTGCAAATGGATCAGAGTTTCCAAAAGCGCCGGAAATTGAAACAGAGAAGACCATTAAAATGGAAGGTTCTGTGTTGGCGTCAGCTATCAATAGAACACTTTTCGCTGCTGGGAACGATGACCTTCGTCCGGTAATGAGCGGGTTGTTCTTGGAAATTCACGAAGACAAAGTTCACTTCGTTGCTACAGATGCACACCGTCTCGTTCGCTACACACGTGAAGACATTACCTCTGCAGCAGCTGGTTCATGCATTGTGCCGAAGAAGCCGTTGAACCTATTGAAGGGAATTGTCGCTGGAGCTACTGAAGTAGAAATTCGCTACAACGATTCGAACGCATTCTTCAGCTTTGACAACATCAAGTTGATGTGTCGTTTGATTGATGGGAAGTACCCAAATTATGAGGCGGTTATTCCAAAGGATAATCCAAATAAGCTGACAGTGAACAGAGAGCAATTGCTCCAGAGCATTCGTCGTGTAAGTTTATTCGCGAACAAAACAACTCACCAGGTACGTCTCAAGATTGCGGGTAGTGAACTACACATCTCTGCTGAGGATCTCGATTTTGCCAACTCGGCAATCGAACGTATGTCTTGTAACTACAACGGTGAAGACATGGAAATTGGCTTCAACAGCCGTTTCTTGATGGACATGCTTTCTAACCTAGCGATTCCAGAAATCATCATTGAGTTGAGTGCGCCAAACAGAGCTGGAATTCTTGTTCCTGCTGAGCGCGAAGACGAAGGAGAAGACATCCTTATGCTGGTAATGCCGGTGATGCTGAATAGCTAAATCACCTTTATAGATATTAAAAAAGGGCAATCCGTTGGGTTGCCCTTTTTGTTTCAATACGTTTTCAACCTGCTTCGTTAGGTCCAATCACTTTCATACCACCCGCGCGTTGGATCGTCTTCTACATCTTCAGATTCGATGTCTTCTGCAACTTCTTCCATTAGTCGAATGCGCTCTTCTTCGGCCTCTCGTTCTTCATCAATTTCCCACTGGTACTTCTTCGGCTCCGGACCGCCTTCGCCCCGGTAAACAATGGCTAGAATGATTCCGACAATTGAGCCCGCCAAGTGACCTTCCCATGAAATATTAGGGTCAATGGGCAATACCCACCATACGATACTTCCGTAAATGAAGGCAACGGCAAGAGAAACCCTTAGTAGCTGTTGATTCCTTCTGAAAATCCCGCTAAAGAAGAGGAAAGAGGCCAATCCGTAGATAACACCACTAACACCAATATGGTTCCCACCGAAAGCAATGGTCCAAAGCAATATCCCTGATAGAATATAGAGCAGGGTAATGACCTTGAACGCTATGGAGCGGTAGAAGAATATGAGGAAGGTCGAAAGGGAAACGAAAGAGAGCGAGTTTCCAATGATGTGCTCAAACGAGCCATGCAGAAAAGGAGTTGTAATAATTCCAATGAGACCACGCAGTGTTCGTGGACGCGTACCCCATTTGGTTAACCGCCAACCGAAGTCCTCTTCAACCCACCATACAACCCAAATAATCAAGAGGAAAAAGAGATTGAATAGTATGGCATCTATCAACTTCCCCCTGTCTTCTTTTTCCATGTTAATCAATGTTAATCATTCCAAACTTCATTTTTTTCTCGTACATTTCAGCAAACGATGTGTATGAAGCGCCTCTTCTCTTTATTGGTTTTTACTTCCCTGATTGGTACAGCCTCTCTGGCGAACAACAGTGTTGAGCCAAATGGAGATCCGGAACCTGAACAACAGGAAGGGCAATATACGTTTTCTCTGTCCAAAGCATATTTCGCTTTCTTTAATCTATTTACGGTAGAAACAGTGGAGTCAGATAGCACGAAGACAAATCAAGCGCTCATCCCAAGAGAAGAGGAAATCGAACAGAAATTTCGTCCTCTCTAGGTAAATCCGTTTCCTTCCGCGTACTTTTGCTTCCATGAAAGCACGCCACCTCAATTACTCTTTTATTCCTGAATCACAACTCATCTTAAACGATGATGGTTCTGTTTATCATCTTGGTGTAACAGGAGATCAGGTAGCAGATACCGTGCTCATTGTAGGTGATCCAGATCGTGTTCCCATTATTTCCAAGCGTTTCGATAGCATTGAATTCAAGAAGTCAGGTAGGGAGTTTTGCATCCACACCGGACAAGTTGGTAAGAAACGAGTTACCGTATTAAGTACAGGTATTGGGGTAGATAACATTGATATCGTCATGAACGAAATTGATGCTGCCGTTAACATTGATCCTGTTTCTAGAAAACCCCTTCAACAGTTAAGACAACTGCGTATGGTTAGGCTTGGTACATGCGGCTCTTTGCGGGCTGATATTCCTATTGGAACCACCATTGCTTCCTCTTATGCAGTTGGCTTTGACGGTGTTCCGTGGCATTACGACATGGAGATGGAACAAGAAGAACGGTTGCTGGCCGAAGCCTTTCAGCAGCATGCAGATTGGCCAGCTGAATTGGCAAAGCCTTATTGTGCGAAAGCAGATAAGCTCATGCTGAACAACATTGGACAGGGAATGGTGCACGGAATTACCATGACTGCAAATGGCTTTTATGGACCTCAAAACCGAAGTTTAAGACTTCCTTTGAACGAAAAGGGGAGAATGGACCGCATTCGAAGCTTCCATCACGGAACGTTGAACGCCACCAATTTCGAAATGGAATGCGCAGGTCTATATGCGTTGGGAGGCCTACTAGGACACAGGATGTTGACCTGTTGTGTTGTGCTCGCAAACCGATACAACGAGGAATTCACAAAGGACCTTTCAAAAGCCGTGGACCACTTGATAGACGCGGTCTTAGAGCGATTGTAACAGCTTCGTGGGGAAAAGTCCAAACGGTCTTCCATTATCTACTGCTTACCCGTCCTATTTTTGACTCAAACCTCTGATAAGAAGCATGAGTTCAGCAGAAATATCCGCCTTGATCACTTTAATAGAAGATCCAGACGAAACGATTTTTAATCAAGTTCGTTCTGAGATTGTCGCCCGAGGAGAAATTATTATTCCTCAGTTGGAGCGGTATTGGGAATTCAATCAATTTGGAAATCTATTCCAAGAACGAATTGAAAACCTAATCCATTCCATTCAATACAACAGTATTAGCGATCAATTAACCGAGTGGGTAGCTGATGAACAAAATGATCTGCTTGAAGGAGCGATTTTGATTAATAAGTACCAATACCCTTCATTCGATGAAGAAGAGGTGCGCCGTCAAGTCAACGCCATTCGCCAAGACATTTGGTTGGAGTTGAATGACAACCTAACAGCATTGGAACAGGTCAATGTGATCAATCACATCTTGTTCACCGTTCATGGCTTCGAAGGAAATAAAACGAACTATGTAGCGCCTCAAAACAGCTACATGGCAGATGTATTGAAGACCAAGAAAGGAAACCCACTAAGCCTGGCTATTTTGTACCAAGTACTTGCAAATAGCTTGGAGATTCCAATTTATGGTGTCAACCTTCCCAACCATTTTGTGTTGGCGTACATGGATGAAAATAGACTCGGCATGTCGCAAGAAGGCGGAGACAATGGTATCTTGTTCTACATCAATCCTTTCAGTGGCGGTGCTATCATGCATAAAATGGAAATCGATGATTTTCTGATGCACTTGGAACTTCCCCAAGAAGTGAAGTACTACCGTCCTTGCAAAAACGTGGACATTCTTCAGCGAATGGTCAACAACTTGGTCTATGCTTACCAACAGCAAGGCAAGAACGATAAGGCCGAAGAGCTTAAGTCGATGCAGCACCTGCTGAACGGTGGAAAAGAGAAAAAGTAATCAAACGCCCAGTATTTTACCAATCGTTTTGAAAATCAGAGCGATGTCTCCGAAGAAAGAACGCGAACGCACATATGCTAGCTGAAGCGCTAACTTCTGAGGTAAAATATCATTTATGTACGCCTCTTCCGGATTCTTGGCGTTCCCAAGAATGGCGTCTTCATCAATGAAATGAAGCGAAGAGGTGTCAGTTAATCCAGGACGAACGCGCAGCACTTCCTTTTGTTCCTTCGTGTAAAAAACAACGTACTTCGGCACTTCAGGTCGTGGCCCAACAATGCTCATTTCGCCCCGTAACACATTGATTAATTGAGCCAATTCATCGAGCTTGTATTTCCGAATGAACTGCCCGCTTTTGGTCACCCGTGGATCGGTGTTGCCAACCGTCAACTGCCCGCGTGATTCAGCATCCTTGTACATGGACCTAAATTTGAAGAGTTGAAAAGGAACTTCGTCTTTCCCCACACGGGTTTGCTTGAAAAAGACTGGCGCTCCGTCATCTATCACAATCCAAATTGAAATGACAATGAAGAAAGGAAAGAGCAGTATCATTCCCGTTAAAGATGCAATTATGTCGAATAGCCTCTTCAAGAAATAGACAGCTTAACATGATGAATAACGTAATCTATTTGGTCATCTGTCATTCCATACCACACAGGAAGTGATATCTCATTTTCATACGCCCTAAAGGCTTTAGGGTAGTCGTCCATCGTATAACCTAAGTTCTTGTAGAACGAAAGGAGAGGGAGGGGCTGAAAATGCACATTGGCTGAAACGCCGTTCTCTGCCATCCTAGTGATCACGGCATCGCGTTGGTCTTCAGAGAAATCATTGAGACGAAGCAAGTAAAGGTGGTAAGAAGAGTTCCAATCTGCCGAAGTAAACGTTGGGGTGTTGCACTGCTTTAACGATGAGAATGCAGCCGTATATCGATCGCAAATTCGTTTCCTAAAAGCCAACGTTTCGCTGTAACGTTCCAGTTCTACCCTGCCAATGGCCGCTTGCATATCGGTCATGTTGCACTTGAAACCAGCTTCAATAACGTCGTAGCGCCATGCGCCCGCTTTGGTTTTTGAAAGGGCATCTTTTGTTTGGCCATGCAACGAGCTGATCTTGAAACGTCGCTTGATGGCTTCGTTATCAAATGGCGCGGGAAGGTTAAAAACCAAAGCGCCTCCTTCAGCCGTGGTGAGGTTCTTTACCGCGTGGAATGAAAATCCAGTGACGTCAGCATGGTTGCCTACTTTTTTTCCTTTGTATTCAGCACCAAACGAATGAGCCGCATCCGCAAGAAACAAGATGCGACCGAGCTGTTCTTGGTGTTCTCCGTTGGCATTGAACATAGCCCGTTTGGAAGCGATTAGCGCGTTGATGGCATCATAGTCAACAGGGTTGCCTGCTACGTCAACCGGCATAATGACTTTGGTCTTGCTGGTAATAGCGGCTTCTAGGTCTTCCAAACAGATCCAACAGCCGTCTTCCATGCTGTCAACCATAACCGGGGTGGCTCCCACATGCTTCACGATGTTGGCGGTCGCAGCATAGGTGTAGGCAGGGATAATCACTTCGTCTCCTTCGCCTACATTGAACCAACGCAAAACCAGTTCGCAGGCATTTGTCCAAGAGTTCAGCGCAATGACATTGCTGCATCCCAGGTAGTTCTCAAGGTCTGATTCGAACCCCATGGTTTGCGGTCCGGTGGTGATCCATCCTGATTTCAGAACAGCGGTAACCGCATCAATCGTCACTTGATCAATACGCGGAGGAGAAAAGGGAACCGTTTGGTGTTGCATGCCACAAAAGTAATAGAGTTCAAGTCAAAAGGTGATTTCTTCTCCTAATTTGTATATATTTCATAAAACCCTTTGGGTATGTGGCAAGAAAAAGACAACAAACTAGTAAGAGAATTTCGCTTCAAGGACTTTCAAGAGGCATTTACTTTCATGGTTAGAGTGGCATTCATTGCAGAAAAGATGAATCACCACCCTGATTGGTACAATGTCTATAATTACGTGCGAATTGAATTGACAACCCATGACAACGGACATATGGTAACGAACAAGGACCGTCAGTTCGCCATGGAGATCGATTTGATCCTCGCTTAGTCTTCCAGCAGATAGATTTTCGCCTTCCCCACTTTTAGATCGGTTTCGATGTAAACCGGTATTCGCTGGGCGTCATTGGTGACGTATACTTCCATGTGTTCACCTTCTTTGAAAATGGTGCCTTTGATTAGGGAAGGTTTGAACAAGATGCATTCAATTTTCTCATTCGTTCTGGGGTTCTTCCAGGTTACCTCACCACTGTATCGGAGGTAGCTTTCGTAGTATCCACCATCGAGGTAAAACTTCAACGGCACTTTTTCCCCTTCCGTCATGGAGGAAAAGTCAAGCGCGCGGCAATAGTAAATTGCAGTTACTACATCCAACGCATCTTCCTTGTATTCCATGACGCCATGCCGCTCATTTGCTTCGTCATCATCTGTAATGCGGTAGTAGATGGAATCGGCTTTCACATGGTAATCTCTGTCGAACACATTTGAGCCTTCAAAACCTTGTCGTTTGAATCGGAGGGAAGCGAGGTTGGTGGTGCTGTACGACTCGTATTTAGAATCTACTTCATAGAACCAATCCCATTTGGGGTAGCTTTTGCCATGTCCGGTGAAGTGCCAGAATTGCTCTCCTTCCACAAGGGTGTCTCCAACCGTAAAAGTGGCTACGCCTGCATTGGCCCAAATAAGCCCCCACTGGTACACCAATTCGTACTTGAGTTCTTCCCCTTTTTTGAACGGCAGACTCGTTTGCCCAAGGCTAGACAATGAAAAGCCAAGAGCAAAAAAAAGGCCCCAAAAGAGGGGCCTGATATGTTGACTATAGTAGGTCAAATATTATTGAGCAGCAGGAGTAACTTGCGCTTTGATAGTAAGAACAGTTTGTTCTGGATCAGTGTTAGCAGTTACTGTTACACGCTTTGTTTGGCTGTTTTTCTTTCCTTTTGAGTTGAAGGCCACTTTGATTTCACCTTCTGCTCCAGGAGCGATAGGCTCTTTTGGACACTGTGGTACAGTACATCCGCAAGATCCTTTGCACATTTCAAGAATCAATGGCTCAGTTCCTGTGTTGGTGAACTTGAAGATGTGCTCAACACGATCTCCTTCGTCCATGGTACCGAAGTCCCACTCGTACTCTTCGAATTCAATTGTACTTGTTGGCAAAAGAGAAGACTTTGAAGGCTCCTTAGCCGCCTCTTTCTTCGCTTTATCTCTAGCTGGATCATACTTCGCTGGCTGAGCGTTTTCCTGACGGTCCGGCTGTGTAGCAGCAATGGTTGCATTCTCGTCAATAGGCTTGAACACTTGTTCGTCACCAGACTTGTTATACATGTTGTAAGCAATTGCTCCAAGAAGGATGGCTATAACTGCCAATAATCCGATTTTCAATCCGTTATTCATGATTCTATTTTTTCGTAGCTCCACAAAAGTAGTAAAATGCATTGAAGCCTTTACCGTTCGCTAACTACCTTTTAGTTAATGACTTGTTAAAGTTAAAAATCTGAGTGTGCCAATTTTGCTTTCTCAAAGGTCCCATCTTTCAATACCTCAACGGCTTTTTTGAAAGACGGATTCAAATCGTTAATCACATTGTAAAACACCACCGAGTCAAATAAGTTTCGTCCTACAAGTGCTTTTGTTCTAATCTTGACAGCGTTCACAGAAGTCTTCCAATCTTCTTCCACGAAGGGAATTTCTTCTTTTTCGGCGTACGCAATGAACTCTTCCATCATCTGATCTGTGACTTCAAATTTATCGATGAAATCGCGGTCTGTCGGATAGTCTTTCATCAGTTTTTTCCTGTTGCCGTCTACCCATTGCAAGATGAATTGGTTCATCGTTCCTGTTCGGATGAGGTCAGAGAAATAAGCTGAAGATTGCGTAGTATCAATTGAAACGAAGATGTCTGGAAGAATTCCTCCACCCCCGTATACGGTACGTTTCTTAATGTTGGTTTTGAACTTCAGCGAATCAGGGAATTCAAGTCCGTCCATAGACATCAGCTCACCGTTCTCATAGCGTTCGTACTTTTCTTTTCGGTACGCTTCAACACCATCTTCGTACGGCTTTTGAATGCATCGTCCAGAAGGCGTGTAGTACTTTTGAACCGTGAGTCGAACGAAAGATCCATCTGGCAATGGAACCGGACGTTGAACCAATCCTTTTCCAAATGAACGTCTGCCTACAACCAAACCACGGTCCCAATCTTGAACAGCTCCGGTCACAATTTCACTTGCACTCGCTGATCCTTCATCGATGAGGACAACAAGTCGTCCTTTTTCGAACATACCTTCCCTATGCGACATTGTCTCTTCCTTCGGGAAGCTTCTTCCTTCGGTGTAAACAAGGAGTTTGTTGTCTGTTAGGAATTCATCAGCCATTTCGATGGCCGTTTGAAGCAATCCACCGCCGTTTCCTTGCAGATCAAGAATAAGGCTGTTCATTCCTTCTGCCTTCAATTTGATGAGGGCAGCGCGTAATTCACGCATCGTGGTCTTCGCAAAACGGCTCACTTTAACGTAGCCGATGTTGTCATCCACCATGAAACTAGCATCTACTGAATAAATTGGAATGCGATCACGTGTGATTTCGTAATCAGTTAATTTTTTCGACTTTCCACGCTTAACGCCAACCGTTACTTTCGTTCCTTTTGGCCCTTTCAGCAAGGCCATAACATCGGTATTCTTGATGCCAATTCCAGCAGCCGTTTCTCCGTCCACGGTAACAATCTTGTCTCCAGACATCAATCCGACCTTTTCAGAAGGTCCGCCAGCAATGGTAGAAACAACAAAAATGGTGTCCTTCATGATGTTGAACTGAACACCAATGCCTTCAAAATTCCCATTCAATGGTTCATTCGCGGCTTGAATATCTTCTTTGGAAATGTACACTGAGTGCGGATCAAGTTCCGTCAGCATATTGGTGATAGCTGTTTCAACAAGGTGCTCGCTGTCAACTGAATCAACGTACATCTGCTCGATGTAGTAAAGTAGTGTGTTGAATTTTTCAACGGTAGCGGCGGGATCAGCTTTTTGCGCATTGACCTGGGTAAACGAAGCACACAGAAAGGCTGCGGTAAGCCCTTTAACTAGTAATTTTCTCATTTTCGAAATTGCCTTTTTCCTTGTGGAACAAGAATCAGACCATGAAGGTAGTCTTTACTAGTGTACTCCCCCAATTAAAAAAGGTTAACATATACCGCGTTTTCTTTTCAGGCGCCTGTGAAGGAAGGGGGCTGCGATTGAAATTCCCGACTTGAAAAGCATCTTTCGGCCCCCAAACCAATCATTCAATTTGGAAGGTACTTACTTGAATTTCGCCTTCGAGATTGACCACAAGAAGTTGATGTTTACCAGGTGAAACTGTTCGTTCCATTTCATGGATTCCTTGTGTGGTTCCGATGTATAAATCGTCTAAATGCCAATGCAACGTTTCTCCGTTATTTGCCACTTTCATAACCAGCGGTTGCTGACCTGATTGCATGTCCACAGGAAGTTTTATGGTAGCCTTGTGAAGCGGATGAAGTATGGAAAAATCTGCTTCAGTTGACTTGTTGTAACAATCTGGATTCCAGGGTGGTATCTCTCTGTGTTCTGGGTGGCTATTTTTGAAATACCACGTTTCCAAGGCAGGCAAGGAGAACCAATTAATAGCCAGTGGTTTAGCATCGCAGGACCGATCAACGCGTTGGGTTTTTTGCGCATTGACAAAGATGGGAACGTGGTACGGACAAGCGCTTGCTTCAATGCAATGATGAGAGGTGTAGACGGTATCAATGGTTGTGCAATGTCTGCTTGCTCGATGTCCACTTTGGCGGCAGATCCGCAACGGCACAAATTCGTCTTCAGGTGGATGAAACCAAGTGGTAGCTGGAAGGATGTCGAAGAGGTCAAAAAGAATAGGGGCGGCGGCTTGAGATCCAATCACACCAGGCCGTCCAACTCCGTCTGCATTTCCAACCCAGACCAGCACTACATATTCCGGAGTGCATCCTACTGCCCAAGCATCTCTGAAACCATAGCTGGTACCTGTTTTCCATCCGATTCTACGTGAACTTCCCAATTGCTCCCACCCAGCTTCAGAGGCCGGACGGTTGACTTTGAACAAGGCTTCCATGGTATGAAAGGCACTTCCTGCGCTAAACGTCAAAGGCTCTGAGCGCAAGGAGGGATCTTCATCTTGGTTGAGGTCGTGCCTGAATAAGGGATGCTTCGCAGCATATTTCCCATTGGTGTCATAAAAGGTATTCAACGTATGCGCCATTTCGGCATAAGCACTTGCTAGTTGAATCGGCGTCACTTCTCCGCCCCCAAGAATGAGAGACAATCCGTAGTGTGAAGAGGGCTGGTTTAAGTTTCGAAACCCGCTGTTTAGTAGCACGTCGTGAAAAGGAGTGACACCGTAAGTTTTAAGCATTTCAACAGCAGGCACATTGAGCGATCGGGCGAGTGCTTCGTCGGCGGGAACAACACCCCGGTATGATTTGTCGAAGTTTTTTGGGGCGAAGCCACTGAAGTTCACTGGTACATCTCGGAGCAGTTGTTTGGGGGTGATAAAGCCGTCGTCTAACATGGCGGCATAGAGGAAAGGTTTTAAAGTGCTTCCCGGACTTCTAAGCGCTTCCAACACATCTACATGCTCGCCTTGACCTGGCGTTCCGACGTTGCCTATGTAGCTCACGATTTGCTGTTTTTTAACGTCGATAATGAGCGCAGCAGCGTTGTGGACTAAATTCTCGGCAAGCACTTTTTGGTGTCGGCTGATGACTTTTTCTGCTTCTGTTTGAAGCGTGACATCGAGACTTGAAATAGAGCGTTTGCCTTTCCCTCTGTCCATTTTGGTGAGCAGGTGCATGGCTTTTTGGGGAAGTCTTTTGGGCTTGTCAGGAAGCCCTTCTTCAATGCTTAGTTCATAGGTCAAAAGATCCATGGCTCCCTGTTCGTGCAGGGTTTTGAGCAACCTGTTTCGTTTTGCTTTGAGCGCGTCTCTGTTTTTCCCTGGGTGCATAAGAGAAGGCGCATTGGGTAGCACGGCAAGCGTGGCTGTTTCGGCCCATGTTAATTGATGAGGCGCACAGTTAAAGTACCGCCAAGAGGCCGCTTCAAGGCCCACTACATTTCCACCCATGGGAGCGTGGGTGGCATACATGAGCATGATTTCGTCTTTCGAATACTTGGTTTCAAGGCGCAGTGCACGAATGATTTCTTTTGCCTTTTCGAAGTACGTTCGTCTGGGGTTTCCTCTGCTCATGCGAATCACTTGCATGCTGATGGTTGAACCTCCACTCACGACTTCCGTGTTCTTGAAGTTTTGATAAAGTGCTCTAGCGATACTCGGGAAGTGGACACCTATGTGGGAATCGAAATGTTTGTCTTCAAACGTGGTTATTGCTTCGCGAAATCGGATCGGTACGCTATCTGGTGTTGCAAAGCGCCATTGTTGATCAGCTGCAATTCGCGCAGCAAGTAATTGCTCATTTTGATCTAAGAGAACCGGGGATGTGGGAACCGTGAACAAGGTGGGTGGGAGGCAAAACCAAAACCAGATAAGGAGTAGAAGTACTCCAAATCTAATTAGTCTTTTATGTCGTCTTCGGTAACCTAAATACACATCTTAATCTTGCTATGGCTAAAGATAAGCGGTCGAATTGGTTTACCGTTGCTGTAGTAGAAAGTGTTGTGGTTTTCCTAGAAAGTGTAAACTGGTGAAATAACTATAGCTTGTTATTTCGCATTTTCATATCACCCATTTGGGTGAGGGATATTTCGAGTTAATTGAGCAATTTTGAATTGGAGGTTGAGCACGAGCTAGGTGTTCCAAGCTCTGTATCATCTGAAAACACCTTATCTACCATGAATACGAATCTTGTTTCAATTTGTCGAATCACAGATGCGACAACCATCAAAAGAAACGAACACGACTATGCCGTTTGTTGGATTAAAGAGGGAATCACCGGAGTAGAGATTGACGGAGTTTTGCATACCGACTTAGCAAACTCGATATTGTTTTTACATCCGCAGTTTGACTGGAAGATCAGCAAACAAGCGGCGGATTCTTTTGCGGGTTATGTGATGTACCTGCCGAAGGAAACATTCGACACACAAGTACTCAGGGGCTTGCATATTCACAAGGTGCAACTATTCGCCGCGAATGAAATTCCGTTGTTCAAGCTCAGTCCGGGAATAGAACGACGAACGCAAGATATATTGGAGATGATAGATGAGCTTTCGGGTTCACACTTGAACAAACGCGAAGACGGCATTTTATCTTTACTGAACACGTTTTTTGTTTACTGCGATGGGCAATGCAACATCAAGTCAGTCATTACTGGTTCGAATTCAAAAGCGAATTTGGTGTATCAATTCAAGCAACTGGTGAATAGAGATGTATTAGAGAACCATGAAGTAAGCTATTACGCCGAGTTGTTGAATATCTCGCCCAAGTATTTGAATGACTGCGTTCAAGAGGTGATTTCAACCAGTGTAAAAAGTATTATCGTAGAGCAATTGGTGATGCGTTCCAGACGAGAACTTCGATTCTCTAGCAAGTCCATCAAAGAAATTAGTTTCGAGTTAGGATTTTCTTCTCCCGATTACTTCAGTTCATTTTTCAAAACGCATGCTGGAATGTCGCCTTCAGGAATGAGAAAAGCGGTTTAGTTCGGAAAATCTAGGATGTTACCGTGTTTTTCGCATGGCCTCTTCTTTCGGTTGATAATAGCTTGCAGAAAAAAGAGCTATGAATAGAAAGCAATTTATGAAAGCATCAGGAGCAGGGCTTGGTATGGCCATGATTCCTGGCATAATGAAAGGAGCCGGAACGTTGATTTCCAACAATGAAAAATTGCCTGCGAAAGTAATTCGTGATCAAGAAGGTGAAGTGTTGGATGTCATTGGAGATGTTCAGACGCACAAGCTATTGGGAAGTGACACTGGGAATCAATTGGTTGAATGGGTAGACAACGTAGCGCCCGGAGTAGTCATTCCGCCTCATGTTCATACCAAAGAAGACGAAATATTTAGAGTGGTGCGCGGGCAAATTGAAATTACAATTGATGGCAGTACTACCTTGTTGGAGGAAGGGGATGTTGCTTTCGCTCCGAAGAACATCCCTCACGCATGGAAGGTAGTTGGTACTGAAAAAGCCAAAATGATTACCACCGCATTCCCAGCAGGAATTGAAATGATGTTCAGTGAGTTAGCAGCTCTTCCAGCAGGCCCTCCGGACTTTGGCAAAGTGGCTGAAATTTGCGGCAAGCATGGAATAAGTTTTGTGTAGACGCAATGGTATAAACTGAATATACTCTCTCAAAGCACGAATCGTAATGGTTGGTGCTTTTTAGGTTTTGGTTTATTGAATGCCTTATACCTAAGTGGTCGGCTGGTGAGCCGACCCTGCAAGTTGATCTTTCAAACCGATAATCTCGATTTG
>JAQWQB010000062.1 GCA_029245065.1 Flavobacteriales bacterium
AAGAGCATATAAATCTTTACGGTGAAAAAGGATTGGAATACACATGCGAGGCGGGCTTGATGCTAATTGATAGACAGTCTCGCGAGGTGCAATTTGCCGGGTCAAACACGGAATTGATATTGAACGATGGCGAAATAAAAATGATCAAATCTGAACGATTTGGGGTTGGATCAAGCCATTTCCAAGAGAAACCACTTCTTAAAACATTTCAAATGAAACCTGATAGTTGGGTGATTTTATCGTCTGACGGGTTGAAGAACATGGTCAATTCGAATAGCCAACGTTTAGGACGAAAAGGAGTTTCTAATCTGTTGGACGAAACCTTGAGGCCAACTGGGAGGGCGTATGCCGAATTAGTCAAACTAGCCATTGACAAATTCAATGCAGAATCTTTCCAAAACGATGACATCTTGATTGCGGGAGTCAAACTGTAATATCTGAAAAAGTAGAGCTATGATTCACATGAGCAACTTAAACTCTCTCCATGGTGCCCAACCAGAACCAGAACTTAGGTTTGTTGGCTCCATTCAAGAAGGTCGTATACCTTCGCTAGTTGATCTATGCGCCGGGATTGCCAACGATTTTGGCGTTTCCAAGTCCAAGATAAACCGCTTGTCGCGTTTGTGCGTTGAAGTGCTGCAAAATGCGGTCCGACATGCGTCAAGCGAGACGAAAGAAATGGTTTCGGTGATGGTGTATACCCACCGATCTGAGCTTATTCTAGTGTGTAGAAATACCGCTTCGATGTCTGACGCCATGAAAGCACAAGCTATTCTTGGTGAGCTGAGTAAGTTGGAACCAGAAGAGGTGAAAAATCATTTCAGGAGCTCACTAGGTAAAGCTACTTTGAGTGAACGTGGAGGAGCGGGACTAGGTTTGATAGATATTACTTACCGCTCGGGAGAGGTGCCTGATTTCGAAATCATTCCTCATGAAAACCCTGAGCTTTGTAACTATGCCATTCGTACCAAGTTGAATATAGCTTAGTTCCCAACCCGAATGGCAGGATTGCCTTGCTTTATTTCAAAGGTGATGGGTAGAATGAAATTGCTTCCTATGGTTTGACCGTTGCGCTCTGCGGGTTGCCAAAGAGGCATTTTCCACATGCATTCAAGTGCTGCTCTGTCAAGAAAATACTGACCGCTCTCTACAATTTCTAAGTCGCGAACCAAACCGCCTTCGTCCACTCGGAAAGAAACCTTCACAACGCCTTGAATATTCTGCTGAACAGCTTCATTGGGGTATTCAGCCGTAGTTGATACGAATTCCAAAAGCTGATTGTACCCACCTGGGTATTGAGCGGGTTTTTCAATTCGTTGCTTCTCTGAAAACGTAGATGCATCAGGGTAAACACGATCAGCTTTCGGTGAGCCGTCATAGTTAAACCGCTTCCAAATGCCGCATTTATTGCCTAAACAATACTCGCCAACACTTTCCGTTTTGCTGTTTCGGTAGAAGTATTCGAATTTCCCGTGCTCTAACTTCAACGAATTGTCGAAGTAGTTACCGGTCATCTTTGTTTTACCATCCATGAAATAGACTGTAACACGCGCTCCACCGTTCTTCTTGTAATCGACTGTACGGTAGTAGCTGGCATCCCCTTCCGAAGCAATAACCTCATAGGAACTGTTCATGAAAACACGGCCAGACTGGCCTTGTGCACTGTTCACGCACAAAAATAGGAGAGATAGGTAGCTTAAGGCGTATGTAACAAATAATCTCATTCCAAGTAGATGTTGGATTCTCACTTGACTAAGTTATTTCGAATAATTCGGTTTTTTGAACATTAGAAGTGAAGTTATTAACACTGTGAATTCAACAAACTAAGCGCTAACTTTGCTGAATGGACATTCAATTCGAGATGGAGTGGAGAGCTGTGGAAAACCGAATTTCCCAGCAATTTGGTGAGGACATTGATTTGCAAGGAATCCTCTACATCATAGGTGTACAAGAACTAGGTCAGGGGTTTCGTAAATTCAAGAAAGACGAAAAGGTAAACCTCATGCATGTGGCCATTTGTACACTGCTAGAGCCTTATGGTTACTATGAGTTTCAAGGGAATGATAAGGACAATTGGCCCCATTTTCAACGCAATCAGAAGCTACCAAACCTAGAAGCTTCAGAACAAGAGTTGCTGATTAAACGGGCAATTATCGCCTACTTTAAGTCAATGGATGAATTGGAAGTTGAAACAACGAACTTGAATTAATTATTCAATCGTTACAGACTCCTCGTTGGTCTCTTCTTCTTCGATTTTAATGATTCCCTGTCCGTAAAGACTTCCTTTCTCAGCTTCAATATCTAGTACTACGAAACCTGCTTGGCCTTGCTCGTAGAAATCAGAGAAGTTGAATGAAACTTTACCAGAACCATTGGTGACCTGTGTGGTGTCGAAACGAATTTCTCCAATCTGATCAGCATCTACAGAGCCCACTGCATAAAGTCTCACGGTCGCTCCGCTTACGGGACTACCAAATGAATTTACAATTTGCACAGTAGCAATTGTCTCCTCAACTTTGTTACAAGAAAAGAGTGCCAATGCAACAAAGGCAATAAAGAACACACTTAAACGCTTAATTTGACTTTCCATCATGGGTCAGAATTGTTATTTTCGCTCGCTCAGGTCATTGAGCCAACTACAAAAAAACAAAAAAAAAACGATGAAAACACCGATTTTACTCTTTCTTGGAGCTATTTCATTTGTTATTCTTGGAAGCAATTCCGGATGTTCAGAAGCCGAAACAAGCCAAAACATAGCTGTTGTAGATGAGACTGAGGCAAATACGACCGAGCCAGAAACGACAATAGAAAACGATCAACCAGCAGAAATCGATAGACGAAAAAAGAACATGCACGTTAAAATTACGACCCAATTCGGAGATATCATCGTGAAACTATACGATGAAACACCGCAACACAGAGACAACTTCATCAAATTAGTGAAGGAAGGATATTACGAAGACCTACTTTGGCACCGTGTGATGAGAAATTTCATGGTTCAAGGTGGTGACCCTCAATCGAAAGGCGCAGCGCCAAATGTGCAATTGGGAAGAGGTGGGCCAGATTATACGGTTCCAGCTGAAATCAACCCAGCATTCATTCATAAAAAAGGAGCTTTGGCTGCTGCACGAAAGCCAGACAATGTAAACCCGTCAAAGGCATCTTCAGGAAGCCAATTTTACATTGTACAAGGTAGACAGGTGAACCCACAAGAGTTACTCCAATTAGAGAAGAGAAGAAACTTTGGAAAGGATAGCACTGATATGGTGACTTACTCTGACCAAATGATTGAAGAATACACGAACCTAGGTGGTTACCCTCCATTGGATGGTGAGTACACGGTGTTCGGTGAAGTGGTTGAAGGATTAGCAATTATTGACTCAATTGCGGCCGTTCCAACCATGCCAGGTGATCGTCCGAAGGAAGACATTACCATGAACATGGAGATTGTAAAGTTCAAATGAGAGAACGGATAGAACAATTGATGGATGAGGTTAAAAAAGCCTCACCAACTGGAGCAGAAGCGATAGAAGCTTTTCGTATCAAGTATTTGGGACGAAAAGGGGAGCTCAAGGCGTTGGCTGAAGATTTTAAATCTGTTGCCAACGACCAAAAGCGAGAAATGGGCCAATTGCTGAATGAACTGAAAAAGAACATTACAGCAAAAGTCGAAGAATTGAAGAACGCCGGCGAAGAACAAACTTCGGCGGCAACAGGAGAAGACTTGACTCGCCCTCATGGTGATCTACCAATTGGAGCACGTCACCCAATTTCAATCGTGCGGAGAGAGATCTTGGATATATTCGCTAGAATTGGCTTCACGGTGGCCGAAGGGCCCGAAGTGGAAGATGATTGGCACGTGTTCTCAGGATTGAACTTCCCGCCAGAACACCCAGCGCGTGACATGCAAGACACGTTCTTCGTTGAAGGAGATGATAGACTGCTTAGAACGCATACGTCTTCTGTTCAGGTACGAGAAATGGAACATAGAGATCCTCCTATCCGCATTGTTATGCCAGGAAGGGTGTTTCGAAATGAAGCGGTATCTGCTAGATCACATTGCGCATTCCATCAAGTGGAAGGGCTGTACATTGATAAAGATGTGTCCTTCGCTGACTTGAAGCAAACACTGCTCTACTTCGCTCAAGAATTCTTCGGTAAAGCGAAGATTAGACTTCGTCCTTCTTACTTCCCCTTTACTGAGCCTAGCGCTGAAATGGATGTGTATTGGGGACTGGAGACAGAAACAGATTACCGAATTACCAAAGGCACTGGGTGGCTTGAAGTATTGGGCTGCGGAATGGTAGACCCAAATGTCCTCAAAGCGTCAGGAATTGACCCAGAAGTATACACTGGATTCGCTTTTGGTATGGGGATAGAACGCATCGCAATGCTCAGGTACCAAATTGGCGACTTGAGAATGTTCTTCGAGAATGATGCACGATTCTTAAAGCAATTTACCTCTGTTAGTTGAGGTTAGGTAAATGAAAGGTAAGCTTGCACCCTAGATTTTCTTCGGTGTCAAGCTTTACTTTTGCCTTGACTTTTTCCCCTGCAATTCGGACTAAATAAAGTCCCAAGCCAGCCCCAGTAGATTTGTGAGTGCCTTTCACAAACATGTCAAACACCTTGTCACGAACCTTCTCAGGAATCCCTAATCCATTGTCTTCAATAGACAATGTTGCGCCGTCGTGATCAGTTTCAATTGATACCTTGCAAAAATCATCGTGCCTACCTTTTCGGTAGGCAATGGCATTGGTAATCGTTTGCTGAAGAATTACTTTTAAGAGTTTGAAATCGCTGAAGAAGGCACCGCTTTCTTTAATGTCCCACGACATTTGTAGCCCTTGGATATTCGCCAACTCTTTCTCTACAATTTGGTAACGAAGTTTGTTGAAATCGATTTGCTCAACCTTGATGTCTACTTTCTTGTAATCAACGGCGCGAGAGAGGTTGATCAAGATGTCGTCCATCT
>JAQWQB010000084.1 GCA_029245065.1 Flavobacteriales bacterium
TTGAATACAATTGCCGACTGGGAGATCCCGAAACGGAAGTAATTCTTCCAAGAATCAAAAGTGACTTGCTTCACCTGTTTGAAGGAATTGCTACGGATACACTTTCTGAGTGCGACATGGAAACAGATGAGCGCACTGCCACAACTGTAATTCTTGCTTCAGGTGGTTATCCTGGCGCTTACGAAAAGGGGAAAGTGATTGAAACTCCAGCGAAGAATGATTCGATTATTTTCCATGCCGGAACCAAATTAGAAGACGGCAAGGTTCAGACTTCTGGAGGAAGAGTGATGGCAGTAACTAGTGTTGCAGGAGACATGGAGGAAGCCTTGAAGAAGAGCTACGCAACCATTGATGCCACGAAATTCGACGGCATGTTCTATAGAAAAGATATTGGGTTTGACTTACGCAAAGTACCTGCGAAAGCCTAAGAAGAGACCTTAGATAATGGTTCCTTCTTTTCTTGCTTTTGCTGTATAGCTTAGCTGCATACGCAACCAAACAGCTAGACCAACAAAACCTAAAACAATGGCTCCGTAGTTGAACAAATTCGTAATTGGAAGCAAACCAACTTCGAATGTTGCTGTTAGGAACTCACCTAGTGGATAAAGAATATCTTGCGGACTCATAAACTAAAGCTTTGGGCAAAAATAGCCATTCAATTGTGAAAGTGCTACACTGAAACAATATTTTACTGTCAGAAATAGAAATATGTTACGACTTCTTCGATCAAATCAACCAATTGCCTTCGCCACTATACCTGTGACGGCGTTGATTTTGATGGTTGTTGCCGTCTTGCTCGACACCTCTTCCACTGGCTTACATCCTTCACCGAGTTGGCTTTTTGCTTCGCTTCCAAAAGTAGACTCAGTCTGGATTTCCGGGTTGTTTATTGCCTTCAATGGCGTTTTATTTAACAGACTATTTGTTCGCCATGAAATCATTCTCCACCGAAATAGTTTGGCCGGTTGGTGGTATGTTTTGATTGCTTCTAGTCAATTTTTGGTCGCTTCTTTTTCGCCCATTCTACTGGCCCATACATTTACCATACTTGGTTTGAACGAAGCCTTAAAGGTGTATCGTGAAAACGACGGTGCAAACAGGTACTTCAACGCGGGGTTTTTGTTGGGTTGCGCTACCATATGCAGCGGTCCGTTCGCCATTTTAGGACTTTCTCTCATTGGAAGTGTTTTGTACACACGTGCTGCCAATTGGCGCGAACTTAGCTTGCCTGTCATTGGTTTCCTTCTTCCATTTGTCCAATTCTTAGGAATCTTGTGGTTGCTGGACTTACCGTTTGACACCCTTCAATTTGGCTCTTCCGATTCAACGTTGTTTTCGTGGGGGATGGAAGAGATTGTTTACTTGGCTGTTTTATTTCTTGCCGTTGCCCTCGGCTTTTTCTTTATGCTAGGCACATTCGGCTCTAGTAGCAACAAGTCAAAGAACTCCAAAGCGGTACTGATTATTTTTTCTGTTGCCATGGTGATTGTTGCCGGATTGCTTTCCTCTTATTCCATACGCCTTTCACTTCAAGTGCTTCCACTGGTGATGGCTTGGTTTATTCCATGGCCATTTATTGATGCCGGGAAACGTTGGAAGAACATCCTTTTTCCGTTGCTTGTTTTGGTGACACTAGCACCTTTTGCTATGCGGTTGTTCGCCTAGGAGTAAAAAATATTGGGCATAAAAAAAGCCATCTCTCGATGGCTTTTAATTGTATTTGGGGTTTTATTAATTCTCTTTCGAACCAATCATCACAGACACACATCCTTCATGGATAAGTGTAGAGGTAGACTCTGCTTCCGGCACTCTGATCCGTACAATCAGTTGCTGTGTGGTAGCCACTTTGAAGTCAAACTTAGCATCTGCTTCGTTCTCTTCGTCTACATTGGTATAGATTACTTCATCATCTGTGTCTAGCACTTCAAATTCTAGATCTCCTAGAACTGGGTGACCACACACCAACAGTCTGTACTCTTTTCCTGCGTAGAAAGTAAGCAGCAATTCTGCTTCATCTCCAGGGATAAGTACTGCACTATTAAAGTTATCGTTTTGCACATACCCTTCTAATTCAGGCAGGCATTTCTTCTTTGTAAAACTTCTACACTGCGCTTGAGACACGAGTGGAAGCATTAGGAGTACGGGTAGTATTATTTTAAGGAACTTCATCGTTCTTAGCTTTTCGTTTACTGAATGTATTTAGCTCTTAGCTCTGTGATTTTGCTAATCACGGCTGCCAGTGTTTCGTCTGACATAGTTACGCTAGAAGCGCCACCTATAACAGTTGTACCGTTTTCGTCCTTTGAGGTTTCAGTTTTGGACTTATTTATTTCAACATCAGCGAAAACTGACTGCAACGCTTCCAAATCTGCCTTCATATCAGCAAGATTGTCTTGGTTGTCATAAGTTCCAATTAACTTCACTAGATCGTCAAGTGAGTACTTCTGCTCAGCGATACGTGTTCTAAGCTCGTCGTTTCCTTCTACATGATTAGAAGCAAGGTAGAGTCCTTCGATCCATCCGCCGGCAATGAGTAGCGCAGAGTAGTCTTCCATTCCGTCGTCTTTGAACTTAGCGTTCAATGACCAGAAGGTATCAGACACGATGCTTAACAATGAATCTTTTTGTTCTTTGTTTGCTTCCACTCTGGTGATCAGGTTATCATCAATGACACCACCTACACCAAGGTCTTCAGCAAGCGCTTTGGTAGCAGAGAAAAAGTACAGCGACTCTTTCGTACGCTCAAACATGGTCGTGTAGCTCAAGTCAGCTCCATAAACCCCCAAGTTGATTGCTTGTTGCTTTTTGGTAATGTAATTTTCAATGTTGTCTACACTATTCAGCACATCACTGTCGTAATCTGCCCCGGAAGACTTAATTAAACTTGCCATTTCCATTGGAGCGGGAATGGTGTAGAAGATTTTTTTGATGGTCTCTTTACGGGAAGATACAGAAGCACCTTCGAGATCATTAATGTTCACTTCCTGGGCAGTTTCTTCTGGCATTGGCTCTGGATTCTCTGCTTTTGGCGCATCGCCACAGCTTGAGAATATTACAGCTCCACTAAAGAAAGCTACCGTAAGGGTGAAAACGGTCAATTTCCTGGCTGACATAATTCGGTTTTTTGTGTTCATCGTTGTTTCAACTAAAAGGAAAATTAGGTATGCTGACTTGTTATACGGTACTTCTCCATAAAAGTTATACAAAGTTTCCTGTTAGTTCGAAAACAAATCTAGAGCGCTTCTTTCGACCTGTCGTAGGACGCCATAGATTAAGATTTGTAGGAATTGGACTATAGCGAGGGGTTGACACGTGGAATACCACGAGCGAAGGCACGTTCATTACCACGAGCTAGGGTCGTGGCTACAAAAGGGTGGCTAGTGGGTATTAGAGGGTGGTTTCGTGGGCAGAAAAATTAATGGGCTTCTAACCAGTTGTTTCCTGAATCAACATCAATGCTCAACGGGACAACCATCTTCACAGCGTTCTCCATGTGGTTTTTGATCAGGTCTTTCAGCGCGTCAATTTCATCTTTGTGCGCATCGAAAACCAATTCATCGTGTACTTGCATGATCATTCTAGACTTGAATGATTTCGCATTTAGTTCATCATGAATGGTGATCATGGCCTTTTTGATGACATCAGCAGCCGATCCTTGAATAGGTGCATTGATGGCATTTCGTTCTGCGAAACTTCTTACCACCGCATTGGACGAGGTGATGTCTGCAAGGTATCGTCTTCGCCCTAAAATAGTCTCCACGTAACCGTTTGCCCGCGCAAACTCAATGTTCTGTGTTTGGTATTCTTTCAGTTTCGCGAATTGCGTGTAGTAGTTTTCAATAATCTCTTTGGCCTCGCCTCTTCTGATGCCCAGGTTTTGCGCCAACCCGAAAGCTCCTTGACCATAGATGATTCCAAAATTCACCGCTTTGGCCTTGCTTCTCATTTCTCTGTCCACTTCGTCAATGTTCACTCCGAACACCTTTGAAGCTGTTGCCGCGTGAATATCCTCCCCTGCTTGAAACGCACTGATCATTCCTTCGTCTTCGGCCAATGCCGCAATAATTCGAAGCTCTACCTGGCTATAATCTGCTGCCAACAAAATGTAGTCTTCACTTCGTGGAATGAAGGCCTTGCGTATTTCTCTTCCTCGCTCGGTTCGAATAGGGATGTTTTGCAAGTTGGGATTGTTCGAACTCAATCGCCCCGTTGCTGCTACCGTTTGCATGTATTGTGTATGCAATCTATTCGTAGCTTCATTCACCAAGGTCGGAAGTGGATCAACGTAAGTCGATTTCAATTTCTTAATCTGGCGGTAGCTGAGGATCTTTTCAATTATTTCATGATCGTGCTTGAACTTCGACAGCACGTCTTCACCTGTAGAATATTGTCCGCTCTTCGTCTTACGCACGTTCTTCCCAATTCCCAACTTCTCAAATAGAATTGGCCCCAATTGCTTCGGCGAATCCAAGTTGAACTCCTCGTCTGCCAATGCCTTAATTTCTTGCGTCAAGCGGTCTACATCTACTGCGAGTACTTCACTAAACTCTTTTAAATTCTCACGATCTAAGTTCACCCCTTCTAGCTCCATGTGAGCCAACACTTTTAGCAGTGGAATTTCTACATCGTAAAATAGTGAGCGGATATGGTCCTTTTCAATGGTGGGCGAAAATAGTTGCTTCAATTGAAGGGTGATGTCTGCATCTTCGCACGCGTAATCTGTTACCTGCTCTGGTGCCAAATCAGCCATACTACCCTGGTTCTTTCCTTTCTTCCCAATTAAGGTTTCAATTGAAACGGGCTTGTAGTTCAAGTAGGTTTCCGCCAGGAAATCCATCCCGTGTTTCAGGTCTGGATTCATTAAGTAATGCGCAATCATAGTATCCCATAGCTGGTTCTCGATGGTGATGGAATATGATTGAAGCACTTTGTAATCGAACTTGATATTTTGTCCGATCAAGGTGAGTTCCTTGTTTTCGAACAATGGCTTGAACAGGTCCATTCTGGCTTGTTTCGCAGCGTCATCTCCTTCGAGCGGAACGTACCACGCTTCTCCTGGCTTGATAGCGAATGACATACCAACAATGGTGGCAGTCACCGTATTGAGATCTGCTGTTTCTGTGTCGAAGCAGTATTCACCGGCCTTCACCATTTTAGCGATCAACGCTTTAATGTCCTTTTCTTCGCGAATGAGTTTGTAGTTATGGGGAACATCAGCCAACGTTTTGAACGTTGGACCTTCCTCCTCTTCTTGCTCATCTTGCCCTGAGTCGAACATGGAAATCTGTTCACCTGTAGAGGGTGCCTCATCGCCAAACACCCTTCTGGCCATGGTTCTAAACTCCAGCTCCTCGAACGTTGCTCTCAGTTTGGCTTCATCGATTGGCGTCATTATCATGTCGTCCCACGTCTGTTCCACATCAATATCAGTAACAATGGTGGCAAGGTGCTTCGACATGAATGCCAATTCTTTGTTGTCAATTACCTTTTCTTTCTGTTTTCCTTTGAGCTCATCGGTATGTTCGTACAGTCCTTCCATTCCACCGTATTTCGCTACTAGCTTCATGGCTGTTTTTTCTCCAATGCCAGGGATGCCCGGAATGTTGTCAGCGCTGTCACCCATCATTCCCAAGATATCGATGACCTGTTCAGGACGTTCAATGTCGTACTTCTCACATACTTCTTTCGGCCCCCAAACCTCTGCAGGCTTTCCTGATCTACTTGGCTTGTACATGTAAATTTTATCAGAAACGAGTTGACCGAAATCCTTATCAGGTGTGAGCATGTAAGTTGTAAAACCGTCTTTCTCTGCTTTCTTGGCAATGGCTCCAATCACATCATCAGCCTCGTAATTCGGCACTTCAATAATCGGAATGGTGAACCCTTCGATCAGTTGTTTGATATACGGAACGGCCAGTTTGATGTCTTCAGGTGTTTCATCTCTGTTCGCCTTGTATTCTGGATAATCTGTTACACGAAAAGAGCCTCCTGGTGGATCAAAAACCACTGCGATGTGCGTTGGCTTTTCATTGTTCAACACGTCAAGAATAGCGTTGGTAAAGCCGTACATGGCACTTGTGTTCAATCCTTTCGAATTTACCCTAGGTGCGCGGATGAAGGCGTAATAAGCTCTAAAGATGATGGCATACGCATCAACAAGGAAGAGTTTCTTATCAGTATCTTGAGATAACATTGGTCTGATTTCGGTTCGTTAGGATGTGATTAACTTGGGGGAACAAGATAACGAACAGACTAGGGAAATCAATTATGAAAGGAGGTCTTTTTCTACCTTAGTTCCTAGGCTTCTTATAAATTGGAACGGTACTGCATGGCTCACCAAACAAAAGGGATTTAACTACCGGCTGTAGTCGGTTCACGAGCAGGGTATATGCATCCATAGGAATATCTGCGTCTGAACACCCTTTGACCACTACACGGGCACCTTCAAAAGAGACAAGATCCATGTTCTCAATAAAAGAGAGCATTAGATTTCTTTTCACATGGGCTGCAGGCAAGGCCGAAATGGATTGCGCATAGGGGTTAAGTGCTGAGGCCACCAACATAAATGCCCATGTTGGGATGATGGCGTCATTGGAGCACGAAATGCTGACGTTTTTTCCTTCGTAAACGGACCAATTAGTCTTTTTGATCCAGGCACGGAAGTCTTTCTCTTTCAAAATGAGTTCTTGCCACAACTGTTCTTTCAAGTCAATGGACTCTACATGAAACTCGGGCATGAGCTCCTCTAAGTTCAACGAGATAACGCCGCTGTTGGTGACTCTATTCAGAATTTCGTCTGCCATAATTAGCCTACCATCTTGTTGGCAGAGGCCAACTTTTCTTTCAGCATGTTCTGAGCTGCTTTCACCATAGCGTCAGCATCGTACCCACACTCTGTGTAGAGCTCATTTTGCGTTCCATGCTCAATGAATTCGTCAGGAACACCCAATCGTGTTACTTGTGCCATGTAGCCATTTTCTGCCATGAATTCAATCACTGCGCTACCAAATCCACCTTGGATACATCCGTCTTCAACAGTGATCACTTGCTTGAATTTCCCAAAGATTTCGTGCAACATGATTTCATCCAACGGCTTCACAAAACGCATGTCGTAATGCGCTACAGAAATGCCGTCCGTTTCCAATCTATCACAGGCGTCAGTAGCCAAGTTTCCGATCGCACCAATTGACAAAATAGCGATGTCATCTCCTGAACGAAGTTTTCTTCCGCTTCCTACCTTCATGGCTTTTAACGGCGTTTTCCACTCTGTCATCACTCCTTTTCCTCTAGGGTAACGAATAGAGAATGGGCCTTGGTTTTCTTGCTGAGCAGTGAACATCATGTTTCGCAACTCTTCCTCATTCATAGGAGAAGCAACGGTCATGTTCGGAATGCAACGCATGAAGGCGAGGTCGTATGCACCGTGGTGTGTAGGACCATCAGCGCCAACCAATCCTCCCCTATCCAAACAGAATACGACGTTCAGTTTTTGAATAGCCACATCGTGAATGACTTGGTCATATGCACGCTGCATGAACGATGAATAAATATTGCAGAAAGGCACCAATCCTTGCGACGCCATTCCAGCAGAGAAGGTGACGGCGTGCTGTTCAGCAATCCCTACGTCAAACGCACGGTCTGGCATGGCTTCCATCATGAATTTGAGTGAGCAACCAGAAGGCATAGCCGGGGTAACCCCAACAATCTTCTCATTTTTTTCAGCCAACTCAATGATGGTATGCCCGAACACATCTTGAAATTTCGGTGGTCCGGGGCTTTTCGGTGTTACTTTAATGATTTCACCTGTGTCTTTGTTGAAGAGTCCTGGTGCGTGCCATTTCGTAGCTGATCCTTTTTCAGCTGGCTCATATCCTTTTCCTTTCACAGTTACGCAGTGGAGGATTTTCGGACCAGGAATGTCCTTCAAGTCTCTCAACACCTTCGTCAGGTATTCCACATCGTGGCCATCAATTGGGCCGAAGTATCTGAAATTAAGCGACTCAAACATGTTGCTTTGCTTCAACAAAGCTCCTTTGAGTGCTCCTTCAATTTTTTGGGCAATGGTTTGTGCATTCGGTCCGAATTTACTCACCTTACCAAGTAGGTTCCACACCTCGTCTTTCACCTTGTTGTAAGTATGAGAAGTGGTAATGTCTGTCAAGTATTCTTTGAGGGCTCCAACGTTCGGATCAATGGACATGCAATTGTCATTGAGCACCACCAACATATTGGTGTCTTCAACTCCACCATGATTCAACCCTTCAAAAGCAAGGCCGGCTGTCATAGCTCCATCGCCTATTACAGCAACGTGCTGTCTTTCGTGGTCCTTTTGCACTCTATTGGCTACCGCCATTCCCAAGGCTGCGGAAATACTGGTAGATGAGTGGCCCACTCCGAAAGTATCGTATTCGCTTTCTGAACGTTTTGGGAAGCCGGATAGCCCTTTGTACACTCTATTGGTGTGGAAGAGGTCTTTTCGCCCTGTAAGAATTTTATGCCCGTAAGCTTGGTGGCCAACATCCCAAACCAATTGGTCGTACGGGGTGTTGAACACATAGTGCAACGCTACCGTGAGTTCTACCACTCCAAGGCTCGCCCCGAAGTGTCCTCCTTTCTCAGACACAATGTCTACGATGTACTGACGTAACTCGTCGCACAATTGTGGAAGTTCTTCTTCTTTGATTTTACTTCTTAGGTCATCAGGTAATGCTACCTGATCAAGA
>JAQWQB010000083.1 GCA_029245065.1 Flavobacteriales bacterium
AGCAAACGAAGGTTTTGCTGATTCGCTCTTGGGAATAGACAACCAGAAGCAACAAGGATTTAACCTCGCTTTGCTTGCATCCCTTGATTTGACTAAGAATTTTCACATCCGCTTTATACCTGGTTTGAGTTTTCAAGACAGAGGCCTCAATTACCGTTTTAGAACTTCAGATGGAACAACGGAGACCTTCCTGAAAAGAACGGAGTCTGTATACCTCGATCTTCCAATTCTTTTCAAGTTCCGAACCAACCGCGTCAATAACTTTGCAGCATATGCCCTCGCGGGCGGAAAATACAGTAGGGACATGCAATCCCAGAAAGACGTTGACAATGCGCTGGCAAACGACTTGATTGTAAAACTGAACGACAACGACTTCTCCATAGACGTTGGTGGAGGAATTGATTTTTTCCTTCCATACTTCAAGTTCAGTATTGAAATGAAGACCGCTTTCGGTATTCCAAACGTCCTCATTCAAGAAAACACCAAGTTCACTTCACCGCTTGAAAGCCTTCGTACACGTACGTTTGTGTTTTCATTGTGCTTCGAAGGATAAGTTAGCCCGCCTCTTTCCTATCTTTGGCTGACCTGCATGTTACTTCCAACTAGAAATACACCACGCTGGATCATATTCCTGATCGACATCACTATTTGTGTGATGGCATTTGTGGTGGCTTACCTGTTGCGATTTGAATTCGCTCCACCAGCTGATGAAAAGGCATTGGCCCTTACCTTCTTTCCTATCTTCATTGGAGTTCGGGTTTTGAGCTTCGTACTCGGAAAAACCTACGCCGGAATCATTCGGTACACCAGTACACAAGACGCTCAACGTATCTTCATTACCATTGCGGCGGGAAGTTTGGCTTTCGTTTTAGCCAACCAGATAAAATACCGACTCGTAGATCAGGCGTATTTCATCCCAAATACCATTATCATCATCGATTTCTTAGCAACGCTATTCATTATGATTGCGAGCAGAATTGCGGTGAAGGTGGCCTATCTTGAATTGAAATCGCCTATCCGATCTAAAAAGAACGTTGTTATTTATGGCGCGGGCGAAGCGGGACTCATTACGAAGCAGGCCATTGAAAATGATACCCAGTCTGGAATTAATGTGGTTGCTTTTATAGACGATGACAAAAGCAAGTCTGGAAAGAAGATGGAAGGTGCAAACATCTACCACTTCTCAAAAGCAGAGGAGTACTTTTCACAGGGGAAAATTGACGAGTTAATTATTAGCATTCAACAGATTTCGCCTGAACGAAAAGCGCTCATGATTGATTTAGCGTTGAAATACGGGGTGAAAGTGATGAACGTCCCTCCTGTGCGCAGATGGATCAATGGAGAACTCAGTATTCGTCAACTTCGCGAAATCAATATTGAAGATTTGCTGGGGCGAAACACCATTCAACTGGACAACCAACAAGTGAAACCCCTTGTCCAAGATAAGCGCGTTCTAGTCACTGGTGCAGCGGGCTCCATTGGAAGTGAGCTGGCCAGGCAAATTGCTGCTTATCAACCAGCCAAACTCATTCTACTTGATCAGGGAGAAACCCCGTTGTACGAGATAGAACAAGAGCTCAAGTCCAAAGGGCTATCAGAAAATTGTGAATTCGTAATTGGCGACATTCGTCAACAAGACCGCGTGAACAGGCTAATGGAGGCTTACCTTCCTCAAATTGTTTTCCATGCGGCGGCCTACAAGCACGTTCCGTTAATGGAAGACAACCCGAGCGAAGCCATTTTGGCCAACGTAAAAGGAAGCAAAAACCTAGCGGACGCGGCGCATCACTACAACGTTGAGAGGTTCGTGTTCATTTCTACGGATAAAGCGGTGAATCCGACATCTGTTATGGGCGCCACGAAACGTGTTGCAGAAATGTACGTTCAGTCGTTGAATGCGCTGTCTGAATGTGCCTTCATCACCACACGATTTGGAAATGTACTGGGATCAAATGGTTCCGTTATTCCATTGTTCAAAAAGCAATTAGAAGCCGGCGGACCTATCACCGTGACCCACGAAGAAGTCACTCGTTTTTTCATGACCATTCCTGAGGCAGTAGAACTGGTGTTGGAAGCGGGAGTTATGGCCAATGGAGGTGAGATCTTCCTCTTTGATATGGGAGAATCTGTGAAAATTTATGATCTGGCGCTGAAGATGATTCAACTTTCAGGCAAAGAATTAGGCAAAGACATTGAAATCAAGGTTACTGGACTTCGACCTGGAGAGAAACTCTACGAAGAGCTTTTAGCCAATGAAGAGAACACCATTTCGACCCACCATCCTAAAATTCTCAAAGCAAAAGTGCGTGAATCAGATTTTGAAACCGTGAAGCAACAAGTTCAATCGTTGATAGCGCTTTTCAAGAAACAGGACAACCTGTTATTGGTCGCTCAATTGAAGGAACTCGTTCCTGAATACGTGAGTAACAATTCTGAATTTGAGGCACTGGATAATTCTGAGAAATGAATTCCCCCTTCCCTTGTGTACCTTAGCTATTTTGTACTTTAGCGGTAGATATAGAATCCATCATGGCTGTAGATAAAAACATTGAGACTGCTCAACTCCAGAGCGAAATCGGCGAGTACATTGGAATGGGCTTAAATAGCCTTGTATTTGATTACGAAGACAAAGATGCTACGGTTTTGCTGAAGCTCATTACAGTGAATCCTAGACACAACCAGAGTTTCCTATATCATATTACGGAGGGGATTTCCAAGTTGGATGCCCTTCGTGCGATGTTCGACTACGTTAAGAGTCATAAAGACCGTGAATCTTCTTACACCATTCAATGGTCAATCCATGGAGAGAACACACTGCACACCTCTTATTTCAGTGCGAAAAATATTCAAGGAGCCTTGGATAAGCTCTACTTTGATCGTGACCCAAACGGCATTACGGTATTCTCTGTGATTATGAATCCAATTTCATAAGCTCATAGAGGCGCTGGATACATACCGCACGCTAAAAGGTAGAAGCGAAAGTTTATACAAGGTCAAAGGAAGCAAGCATTTCGGCTATGCCTTCCCTGTCTATTCTGAAGAAGAAATCAAGGAATGCCTGGAAATAGTGAAAAAAGAGCATCATTCAGCTCGACATCACTGCTATGCATGGCGTTTGGACTTAGATAAAAAACGCTACCGTGCGAACGACGATGGTGAGCCGTCTAATAGCGCGGGGAAACCCATTCTCGGCCAAATCCAATCATTCGATCTGACCAATGTGTTCATTGTGGTTGTGCGTTATTTTGGAGGAACGAAATTAGGAGTTGGCGGCTTGATTGATGCGTATCGTACGGCGGCTCGTATGGCCATTGAAGACGGAACTATCATCGAAAAGCAGGTGAAACAGCGCATGTCTGTAAAGTTCCCTTATGGAAGCATGGGAAGTGTCATGAAGGTGTTGAAAGACTTCGACTTGGAAATGCTTACCAATGAATTTGAAATTGCCTGTGTACTTACTACGGAAGTACGACTGGATTTGGTGGAACAAGTGAGTACTTCTTTCGAAGACATTGACCACGTAACATTGACGTTGCTGGACTGATTAAGCCTTACGGCAGAAGTACAAAATTTCGTCTGACATCAAGGCATAACGCTCTTGCATCTCCTTTCCGAGATCAGCTACATACCTATCCTCTACCACTTCAAATCCTGCGTCACGAAGTCGTTGGCCGTAATCCATCCCGAACAATCTAACGTGATCTCTTTGCCAATAAAGGCGTTCCCGTTCAGCAGGATCCGTTACGTTCTTGTCCTCTTCGGTATGTGGGTTATTGAAATCGATTGGCACTTGGAAAATCCCCCAACCACCAGGCTTCATAACACGGTGAAACTCACGCATTACCTGACGATCATCTTCTACGTGCTCTAGCAAGTGATTGGCCATTACCACATCGAAACTGTTGTCTTCGAATGGAATCTGGTGCGCATCAAAATGGTGTTCAGCCCAAGGAGAAAGCAAATCGCCTGTGACGTAATCAATGTTTTTCAACTTCTTAAATAGTCTCAAAAAGCAGTATTCCGGTGCCATGTGAAGAAAACGAAGGTCATCTGTGAAGAAATTCGTTTTCTCTTTGAGGTAGAGCCAAATAAGACGATGGCGCTCCAGCGACATACTATCAGGTGCAAGGGCGTTCTCTCTTGGGTGCACTCTTCCGTATGGCAAAATCTTGCGGTACTTAATCCCATTGATGGGGTCTTCAATCTTATTCCCACGATAAAACAGTGAAAGTACTTGAAGAAACAAGTGAGCTACGCGCTGTAGAATGTGACGAGGAATAAATCTCGTGACGAATGAAATGATTTTGTTCATACCCTGCGAAGATACATTTTGCCAGAAAGAACTTAGCTGATCATTTGAATAAAATCTTCTTCCGAAATGACAGGGATTTCAAGCTTCTCTGCCTTTTTCAATTTACTCGGCCCCATTTTGTCTCCTGCCAACACATAATCTGTCTTTGAAGAGATTGAACCAACGTTTCTTCCGCCGTGTTTCTCAATTTCAGCTTTGAGGTCATCTCTGGAAAATTGGCTGAACACCCCAGACACAACAAACGCCTTTCCTTCCAAGACGGCACTTGTTTGCGTATCAGATCGATTTTCCTCGAATTGAAGTCCGGCTTCTTGAAGCACCTTCACAAGCAACTGGTTTTCTTCGTCTCTGAACCATTCGAAAACAGACTCAGCAATTCGGTCGCCAATTTCTTCCACTTGCACAAGCGTTTCAATATCTGCAGCCGCCAACGCTTCCACCGTTTCAAAATGACGGGTAAGCTTCTTCGCAACCGTTTCGCCCACATACCGAATCCCCAATCCAAAAAGCACTCTTCGGAACGGCTGAGCCTTTGATGCTTCAACTCCTTCCAACAGCTTTTCAACAGAACGTTCAGCCATTCGCTCCAAGGGCAATAGCTGCTCTGCCTCCAAACTGTATAATGAACCAATGTTTGAAACGAGTCCTGCCTCGTGCAATTGCTCGATGGTTTCAGGTCCCAAACCATCTATGTTCATGGCTTTTCGTGAAATAAAGTGCTCAATTCGTCCGAGGATTTGCGGAGGACACCCGCTTTCGTTTGGGCAGTAGTGTTGCGCTTCGCCTTCCTTTCGGATGAGTGGCGTTCCGCATTCAGGACAAACAGCAGCGTATTGGTGCGGGCCATTGTCTGTCTTGCGCGCACTGATTTCTACCCCTACTACCTTGGGAATAATCTCTCCCCCTTTTTCGACGTAAACGGTATCTCCTTCTCGGATATCGAGTTTTTCAATCTGGTCTGCATTGTGCAATGAGGCACGCTTCACGGTTGTTCCTGCCAATTGAACGGGCTCCAGGTTCGCTACAGGTGTAATGGCACCCGTTCGACCTACTTGGTAAGTGATTTCATGCAATACAGTAGCTACACGTTCAGCTTTGAACTTGTAAGCAATGGCCCATCGTGGCGATTTGGCTGTTAGTCCTAACACACGCTGCTGCCGGTAGTCGTTCACTTTGATGACGACGCCATCTATTTCGAACGGCAGCTCTTTTCGAGCGGAATCCCAATGGTTGATGAAATCCATTATTCCATCTACCGAGTTGGTCTTTTCAATGTACCGTCCTTCTGTAGGAGGAACTTTGAAGCCCCATTCTTTGGCGTTTAGGAGGCTGTCGAAATGGTTTTCGAAATTCTCACCATCTGCAAACACATAGTACAGAAAGCAATCTAATTTTCTATCTGCTACCAGCTTGCTATCCTGGTTTTTCAACGTGCCCGAGGCCGTATTCCGTGGATTGGCATACAACTCCTCTCCGAGTTCTTTTCGGTCTCTATTGAGCTGAGCGAAGGTTTCTAGTGGAAAGAAGATCTCTCCTCTGATATCAAAACTTGACGGGTAATTCCCTGGCTTTAAGTTCAATGGAATGGTCCGTATGGTTCGCACATTCGTCGTTACATCTTCTCCTACGGCACCATCTCCTCGTGTTACGCCTCTGACCAGTTTTCCGTTCTCGTATGTCAAGCTAATAGCCACCCCATCGTATTTCAACTCCATGATGTATTCTACGTCTTCATCTATGGACTTTTTGATACGATCGCTCCACTCAGCAATTTCCTCTTTCGAATAGCTGTTAGACAACGAGAGCATGGGGAAACGGTGAGCGACCTTTTGGAACTTATCGGTGATATCTCCTCCAACACGTTTAGTTGGCGAATTGGGGTCAGCTAATTCTGGGTGTTCTATTTCCAGTTTTTCCAACTCTTTCAATAGTGCGTCAAATTCTTGATCACTAATGGTCGGTTGGTTAAGAACGTAGTAGTTGTGGTTGTGTTCGTTGAGCTCAGAAGTTAGCTCTTTGACGCGGTGAAATGCCTCAATACTCATTTTTAACTTGCTTGTTTCGAATTGCGCGAAGCATCTTTCCAAATCTAAACTTCGCCTTCACAAGGTACACAGTAGAATCGTAAATATTACCCAATTCCACAGGAGTATCTTCAATCCACCGATGTCCTACTCCCCCGCCTATTGAAAACCACCACGTTATATGATAATAGGCAGAAACAGACGTTTCAAGGATTCGGATGTCTATGGGTTCTTCATTGAATGTTACTGTAGAATCTTTTGGGTTGTCATAGCTTATTTTGATTTGGCCACTTCCAAGGTGAGCGGTACCAGACACTTCCCATCTTCTGCTGAAAAACAACACCCGTTCGTAGTACAAGGTGCTGTAATCTAACTTCAATCGAGCTGGAACAACACCATTGTCAAGGGTTTGAAAATTGTCTCTTTGGATTTCAGACAATCCGTAGAAACCGATTCCGAAGCGATGTACACGTTTGAATTCCAACCCAACACGCAATCCCCCCACTCGAACGGGGTTTCCATCACCGAACGAATTTCGGCCGTCCAAAACTGCGTCAAACTTCCATTTTCGGAATCCTTGGCCAAGAAATTTATCGCCACCTAGAATCCACACGCTTTCATTCAACTGGGAAAATCCCATGAAAGGTGCAAACGCTAATAGAACGATAATTAATCTTTTCATCGCTGGATTCATGCTGCAAAAGTAGACAAAGACTGTGCCTTTTATAAAGTTAGGCGTCGGACTTTAACACTTTTGCCATTACCATTCGGTCATTGGACTGGAGGTCTTGGATCAATTCAACCTCCAGAAAAAAGGTTTTACATGCCGAGGCCACATCCTGTGCAAAATCCCTGTGGCACTCAAAAAACAGGCTACCGCTGGTGGTTAAATGGTTGGAAGCCAACGTTATTATTCGGTTGTAGAACAGCAACGGGGCATCATCTTCAACGAAGAGTGCTAGAGGTGGTTCAAAATCAAGTACGCCGGTTTCCATTGTGGATTTATCGGCATTCGGAATGTAAGGCGGGTTGCTTATGATCGCATCGTAGGTCTTGTCTAGTTCGTCTGTTAGAATGTCTTTCTCAAACAGCAAGACGTCTAAGTCAAGGACTTCTTTGTTCTTCTTCGCAAGGGAAAGCGCTTTTGTTGACACATCACACCCTTCAACTGATAGGTCAGGTCTTTTGCTCTTTAGCGCTAACGCAATTGCTCCTGTTCCAGTGCCGATGTCTAGGACCACTCCTCCTTTTGGAATATGTTCTGCTGCTAACATCACCAGTTCTTCCGTTTCGGGTCTTGGAATAAGTACATTCTCATCTACTTCCAGTTCGATATCCAGGAAAGATGCACGACCAGTAATTTGTTGAAGCGGCTTGCCTTTTCCAAGTTCTAACGCCACGGATGCGAGGGTGTTCAATTGTGATTCGGAAAACTTGTAATCGGTGGTAATTAACAACGCGCGAGATAGGTTGGCATTGTGCTCCAACACGATTCGCGCTATGTTTTGCGCTTCACGTTCATCGTAACGACTGGCTACTTGCTCTTCAAACCAGCGTTTTACCTGAAGGTAGCTGTTATCAGCAGGCCAACTCATCAGTGGAGGAAATCAAGAAATACTCTTCAAGAGAGCGGTGGCGGTAGACGGATTGGTTGCCAAGGGAATGTTGTGTACATCACAAATTCGCATCAACATGCTAACATCTACTTCATGCGGGTGTTTGCCAAGTGGGTCTCTAAAAAACAAGACCATGTGCACAGTTCCTTCGGTAATTTGAGCCGCTATTTGGGCGTCTCCTCCTAGTGGTCCACTCGCCACACGTTCCACTTGGAGTCCTGCGTCCAACGCGTGTTGGCCAGTTGTTCCGGTAGAAACGAGTTGAACTTCTTTGTCTAGAAAAAAGGACCTGTTCTTCATGAGAAACTGAACCATTTCAGCCTTTTTCCCATCGTGTGCAATCACTGCAATTCGCATGTATGCTTCGTTTATTTTATGAAAACTTGGTAGCCCCAAGGAGCCAAATTCAGCTCACCATTGGTGAACTCCGAGAGTACAAGGTTATCAAAAATGCTGGCGTATTCCCCGTTAAAGGTGGTATTTAATGTAACGGTAACCGCTTGATTGGAAAGGTTAACAATTGAAATAACTTCACTTTCATTTTTCATTCGTCTAAAGGCGAAGATCTTTTTATCGTCATTGGAAGCAATGCGTTCAAACTTCCCTCCAAAATGCCCGTTCCAAAGGGCCTCCTGCTCGTTGTTCACCTTGATCAGGCGCGTATAGAAATCTTGAAGAGGATACCCATTCCATTTGATGGTGTCTTTTTCGAAAAACTCCAATGACTCATTGTTGGCGGCTTCTTGCCCTGAATAAACCAACGGCATTCCATCAATGGTGAAAGCGAGAACAGCGAATGCCTTGTGTCCATCACCATACCGATCGAATACGGTGCCATTCCATGAGTTCTCATCATGATTGGTTGTGAAGGTCATGCGGTAAGCACTTTCAACGAAGTTCGTGTCTTCTTTGGCCATGTATTCATCCAAATGTGAAAGCCCCATCTCTCCTTTTGAGATGTTGTTCATAATGTGCATCAACTCCCAGCTGTACGACATGTCAAATGCACGGTCATGGTGAGCAGGGTTTTCTGCTTCAGCTAACATAAAAATGTTTGAGTTTTCTTTTTCAAGGGCTGCACGGGCGTATTCCCAGAATTCCACCGGAACCATATCGGCTACGTCACATCGGAATCCGTCAATGTTTGCTTCGCGAACCCAGAATAGCATGGCATCGGTCATTCCATCCCACAAGGCCTTGTTCTCATAATCCAATTGTGCCACATCCCACCAATCAGTTCCTAACGGGGGCTGCACTTGATCCAATGAATCAAGTAAGTAATAGTCTTTATGCTCATTGGTCCACTTATTATCAAACGCGCTGTGATTTGCGACCCAATCAATAATCACCTTCATTCCCATGCCGTGCGCTTCCGTGACCATGTCTTTGAACTCTTGCATGGTTCCAAATTCTGGGTTCACCGCAGTATAGTCTTGCACAGAATAATAACTTCCAAGGGCACCTTTTCTATTCTCTTTACCGATCGGATGCACAGGCATTAACCATAGAATCTTAATCCCCATGTTCTTCAAACGGGGCAAATCATCTCTAAAAGCCGCTATGGTGCCTTCTGCAGAGTGTTGCCTGAGGTTTACTTCATAGATGGTAGCGTTCTTAGACCAGTCGGGGTGCGCAAGCACTTGCGTTTCATACGTTTCGGTGATTGGTTCTGCTACAGATGTTGGTGTTTCAGCTGGCGGATTACCACATGAAACAACGAATGCAGGGAAAAGGACTAATGAGAGTAGTTTGTTCATAGTGCAAAGATGTGAAACGAAATTAAGAAGATAGTGTAAGATTCACACTATCTTCTTTCAATGAATTCTTCGCTTCTTCACGTATTGTCTTCTGGCAATTCTAGTTGCCCTACGAATTCTTTGCTGTCAAGCCGAATGAAAACCACAAAGTTTTCCTGACATTTGGTGTTCATTCCTAGTTATGACGAAGGTTCAACGCATAAGTCACTTCATTAGTAAACTGTCTCTGTGGCAGTTATGGCTTGTTGCCTTTGCTCCAAAGTTGATTTGGTGGTTAGCGGTGGTCCTTTTCGGAGATGCATCATTCACTATGTATGATTCAGCTCAGTTTCAATTGCTTTCGGAAAACATGTTGAACCACGGCGAATTCTCGAGGTCGTTGGAAGCCCCGTTCTTTCCTGACATTGCACGCACACCTGGTTACCCCCTATTCTTGCTCCCCTTCGTTGCCTCTAGTGCAGCGTTGTCGGTTATAGCGCTTGTACAATCCATGTTAGCCGCTTTTGTACCCGTCATGTTGATTAAAGCAGCAAAACGACTTCAGCTAGCTTCGGCACAGTTTGCATTTTTAATCTTGGCATTGGACATTTCATTGCTTTTGTTCATGCCCTTGATTCTATCTGATGGACTATTCCTTATTCTACTGAGCTTTCTTATCTACCAAATGACCAAGGAAAAACACCATTGGTCTTCGTATTTATTAGACGGAATTTTGCTCGGAGCTCTTGTTTTAGTGCGCCCAATTGCCATGTTCTTACCGCTTCTGTTTTTGCTCTTTTTGGTAGCAAAACCAGCTACGCGAAAAGGCGCCCTCCTTTTGCTACTCGGGTGTGTTTTATTTCCCGGAGGATGGGCTTTTAGGAATTACAAACACTTTAACACAGCAACCGTAAGTAGTATGTCTTCCAACAATTTATTGCTTTACAATGCTGCAAATGTATATGCCAACAACGAAGGTATTTCGTTCGCCAAGGCGCAGCGAACACTAGCACAGGAAGCACTAGAACAGTTTGATTGGAATAACGACAAATCTGCCTCCAAGAAGTACATCTCATACTGCCAAGAAAGGGCGATGGAAATCATCACGTCTTCGCCTTCTGTTTTTATAGAACAGGTTGGTCATAGCATTGCTTTTTACTTTTTCAAACCACCAAGAAGTTATTTCGACAAGGTATTTGAATTGAACTATAACTATTCCCCTAT
>JAQWQB010000096.1 GCA_029245065.1 Flavobacteriales bacterium
GATGCACGCATGTGTTTTGAACGCCATGCGACCTCGAAGATTTCGAGTGCAGATGATCTTTGGAAGATTAAAACCAAAGGATTCAGAGGTGAAGCACTGGCTTCCATTGCCTCGGTTGCTCAAGTTGAAATGAAAACGAAGCAAGCTTCGAGTGAATTGGGGACTTGCATTAAAATAGAAGGTTCAACAGTAAACGAATGCGAACCTTGTCAAACGGCAGATGGTACGTCTTTCGCCATTAGAAACTTATTTTTCAATGTTCCGGCAAGAAGACAATTCTTGAAAACGGATGCAGTTGAGACCAAGCACATCATGGATGAGTTCCAGCGCGTCGCGTTGGCGCACCCAGAAGTGACCATGTCCATGCACCACAATGGAAATGAGGTGTACCATCTTCCAAAAGGTTCGTTCAGGCAACGGGCTGTTGGGATATTCGGACAAAAATATGACGAGCGATTGGTGCCCGTTGAAGAAGAAACCGATTTGGTTCGAATTTCTGGCTTCATTGGAAAACCAGAATTTGCCCGAAAAACCCGAGGGGAGCAGTTCTTCTTTGTGAACGACCGTTTCATCAAGCACCATTACTTGCATCATGCGGTGTCAGGTGCGTTGGAAGGACTATTGCAAAATGCACAGCACCCGTTCTACTTGCTTTATTTGGATGTAGACCCATCGATGGTTGATGTGAATATTCACCCAACTAAAACAGAGGTGAAATTCAAGGAAGAGCGCGCTATTTATTCCATTCTAAAAAGTGCTATTCGAAAGTCTTTAGGGCAGTTTCAAGTGGCACCAACACTTGATTTCGAGCAAGAAACATCACTTAACATTGCCCCGTTTGATGGGAAGACACCTGTTTCTATCCCACAGATTACGGTAGACCCGAATTACAACCCCTTTGATACCACCACTCACAAAGAGCCAAGAAGGGCTGAACGCGTGCCGGGAGCCATTGAGCGCTCAAAAGGAGGAGGAGACTGGAAAGAGATGTATGAAATCATGCGTACACCAGACACTTCTTCTCAAGAGTTGGACCTGGGAGAAACCACAGATAGGCCTCAGTCTTTTGAAGCAGATGCTCCTGAAAAAGCAGTTGTTTTTCAAGTAGGGAAACGGTTTCTGCTGACCCCCATCAAAAGTGGAATGATCTTGATTGATCAACAACGGGCACATGAGCGAATTCTGTACGAAGATTTCTTAGCAAAGGGTGCAGACCACCACGGAAGCAGTCAGCAGCTGTTGTTTCCTTTTACCTTGAGTTTAACACCTGCAGACCATGCCCTTCTGGTGGAAGAATCGAAGGCATTGCAGCAAATGGGCTTTGATATTGAAGACTTTGGTGGGAGTGATTTTGTGGTCAGAGGTTTGCCTGCAGACTGCCGTCAGCAGAATCCTCAAAAGCTAGTAGATGCTATTTTGAATCAATTGCACAACGGAGAATCCACTGCTGATCACCCCGAGCGCCATTTGTTGGCGTTGGGGTTGGCAAAAGGGTCCAGTATTGGAAAGGGACAAACGCTTCAACAAGTGGAAATGCGCGATTTAATTGATCGCTTGTTTGCTTGTGAGGTGCCTTACTACAGTCCTGGTGGGAAGAGTGTAATTGTAACCATAACCCCGGAAGAACTTTCTGGTAAATTTGATTGATATGTTTCAAAAGCTCACCCCTGTAGTAAAGAACCTGATCATCATCAACGTGCTGTTCTATGTTGCCATGATGGCTTTTGGGAACTATGAAAACGGCCCAATGAAACTGTTGACCATCAAGTTGGGAGTATTCTATCCGGGTTCGCCATTTTTTGCGCCATGGCAAATCATCACGCACATGTTTATGCACAGTCAATTTAGTTTGATGCATATCTTCTTCAATATGTTTGCTCTGTATATGTTCGGAGGTGCTTTGGAGAAAGTGTGGGGGGCAAAGCGGTTTTTACAATACTATTTTATCTGTGGTTTGGGAGCATTCGTGCTTCATGAGCTTGTAATAGGTTTTGAAGTTTATTCCTTAACAGGGTCCTTTTTTCCAGCTGCTGAACAGATTACCCAATCGGTAGCAGCTATTTATACGACGCCTACTGTGGGCGCCTCAGGAGCCGTGTTTGGAATTCTTCTTGGATTCGGAATGTTGTTTCCGAATACACGCCTCATGCTTCTTTTTCCTCCTATTCCAATTAAAGCGAAGTGGTTTGTGATTATCTATGGAGCAATCGAGCTATTTGGAGGCTTCAATCAATTGGGAGGAAGTGCAGACAACATAGCGCACTTTGCTCACTTAGGAGGAATGCTGTTCGGGTTCCTGTTAATTCGTTATTGGAAGAAAACAACAAACACCTTTTATTGAGATTAGGAAATGGCGAATCCGGTTAATGACCTTGTAACTCGTTTTTGGACCAATGGCTCCATGTTGTACCGCTTGATATCAATCAATGTGGTCGTATTCATCGTGCTGCTTTTATTAAGCATCATTTCGAAGTTGTTCATTCCTGCGCTTGCCTCCTTTTCGGATGACGCTTTTTTTCTTGCGACAACCGCTGACTTAGGTAAACTGCTTTACAGACCTTGGACAGTGGTAACGCACATGTTTACCCATCAGGGATTTTTCCATCTCTTCTTTAACATGTTAGTTCTCTTTTACTTTGGAAAAGACTTTCAGGATTTCTTCGGCCCACGAAAATTACTTGCGACTTATTTATTAGGAGGTTTGGTTGGGTTTTTGGCATTTTTGCTTTTACTGAATGCATCTGTCACCTTAACCACCAATGTGAGCGCAGTTGGGGCTTCCGCTGCGGTAATGGCCGTTATGGTGGGACTAGCAACCTATTTCCCAGACAAGACGTTTCGTTTGATGCTCATTGGCAATGTGAAGTTGAAATGGATTGCCATTGTTTATGTGTTTATTGATTTGATCGGTTTGAATGGGTTGTCAAATGTTGGTGGACATGCAGGACACCTCGGAGGAGCCCTCTACGGGTTCTTATTAATGTATCAAATGCGAAACGGTAAAGACATAGGAATGTGGTTTGAAAAGCTACTGGACCGCTTAGCGGATCTTTTTCGAAAACGACCGAAATTGAAAGTGAAGTATTCGAAGAAAGAGAAGAATTCTCGCGCTCCAAAATCAGATGATGAGTACAACGCAGAAAAGGTTGCGAAGCAAAAGAAGATTGATAAAATCTTAGACAAAATATCGAAGGCTGGTTATGACAGTTTGACCAAAAGCGAGAAGGATTACCTTTTCCGAAACGCCAACGATTTATAGGAATGCTAACGTTTCTTAGACGACTTCCAGGTAGACTGCTTCGACTCACTGCAGTAATCGGTGTTGTTGGAATGGTACTAGCCGCCATTTCAGCCAAGGTGTCGCCTGCAACGTTTTCTTGGGTAGCGTTTTTCGGACTGACCTATCTCCTTTGGTTACTGATCTCATTGGTCGGCTTGGTTTACTCGATTGTTCGAAAGAGATGGTTTTTTGTAGGATTGGTCGTGGTAACCCTAGGGTTCTCCTGGAACTTGGTTTCAAGAACCTTTCAAGTACGAGGGGTTACGGAAGAAATTCCAGCTCCTTCCAAGGAGCATTCATTGAATGTGATGTCGTACAACGTACGTCTATTTGATTTGTACAACTGGACCGAAGGAAATGCCACCCGTGATAAAATTTTCGACTTTTTGGAAGAGACCCCTGCAGACGTGCTGTGTTTCCAGGAGTTCTATCATACCGATCGAAAGGGTGTTTTCGAAACACGCGATACACTTATTCAATTCTTAGAAAATAAACACTACCACGAGAAGTATACCCATGAAATGAATGGCAAGCAATACTTCGGTGTGGTAACATTTTCCAAGTACCCCATTGTAAATCGGGGTGAAATGCCTTTTGCCTCAGACGTAAACAACTTTTGCATCTATACAGATGTGTTGGTACAAGGAGACACCGTGCGCATATACAATGCTCACATGGCTAGTGTTCGATTCCAGAAGGAAGATTACAAAGCCATTGAAGAAGGTCCCAACAAAGACGATGCGATTCGATTGGCTGGCCGGTTGCGAAAAGCGTTCGTGAAAAGAGCCTCTCAAGCAGAGAAGATCAGAGCCCATATGGCAGAAAGTCCCTATCCTGTTGTGGTGTGCGGTGATTTTAATGACACACCGGTGTCGTATGCCTACGAGCAGTTATCAGCAGATTTAGCCGATTGTTTTATTGAAAATGGAAGTGGATTAGGGAGCACTTATATTGGTGCAATTCCTGGTTTCAGGATAGATTACATTCTGCATGATGCCTCCATGACGAACACATGGTTTCACACCCACCAACAACGTGAAAGTGATCACCGTCCTATTCAGGCGGTCTTTGAGTGGTGACGCTTTAGGAAAAGCTCGTACAACGAGATATTCATTCCAATCAGAAGGAAGCCATAAATCGTATCATCTATTGGCACACTAAAGATCCGGTACGCCAAATTGTGCTTGTTATTGTACCATACAATCATGTCATTGATTCCTTCCACATTTTCATTGAAAAATGGATAGTTCCAAAATTCAATTCCAGTTAAAATGCCATTGGCTACGATGAACGGGATCAAAATAATGAGGTAACTGAAAACAAGCCAACCGAGCCAGTCAGGATTTTTTCGCCACAACAACGCCAAGCCAACTGCCGTAAACAGTGCTGTATAGAACGTGTAGTACCTTTCAGGGTAGGCTATTACCAGGGCAATGCACAGCAGGAATAAAAGCACAAACGCAGGTCGACCTATTCGCTTGAAAGGATTCCCCTTGATGTAACTTCTGAAGGTTTCGTACATGAAAACACACGCATAGGGAATGCAAATAAAGAACAGCCATTCTTCTAAAGGGAGACCGAATAAGTGTGGCCCCAAAAGATAGGTGTCGTTGAATCCCCAAATCCCCGCTTCTGTGAAAAGGACATCCCAAACGACAAAGAAAAGCAAGGTGATTAAGTTGGCCGGCCAGAAAGCCTTCCACTTCGTGTAAAAGGCCACCTTCTTATCGAAGCTCAACAAGAAAGGAACAGCAATACTTCCAAGGTTTACAAGTAGGTAAAGCCACGTCATCAGGCTACGCTTTTAGAACGTTTTGATTTACTAGCCTTGGCTGCTTCTTTGAAATATTTGAACGGTACGAATAGCATTCCGAAACACTCACCATGTTCTTTTCCCAGGTGCTTATGGTGCACCTTATGTGCCTTTCTGATGGCCATGAAGTAAGGGTGATTACTTCTCTTGAACCATTTAAAGCGCTGGTGAATGAACACATCGTGAACTAAGAAATAGCAGAAACCATAGACGGCAATTCCGGTTCCAATCCAAATGCGGTAGTCTCCACCGTTCATTGCGCCAAAAATGAAACTAAGCGCACTTGGAATGGCGAAAATGAGGAAGAAAACGTCATTTCTTTCGAAGAATCCAGGCTCATGGACGTGATGGTCTTCATGGAAATACCACATCAATCCGTGCATGATGTACTTATGGGTGAACCATGCCATGAATTCCATTCCGATGAATGTACCAAGTATGATGAGTGACGCTTGAATCATAAGGTCAAGTTAAGACAAAGAAAAAATACCGTTTGTATAATAAAGAACACTCCTGCCACCTTGTTGTTCCCGAAAGACGAATCTGTTTTCGAAATAAAAGAGAGCAGCAACGCTGTAGCGAACCATCCCGCGTAGTTATTCCAAGGAACGTGAACGCTGAACCACGACCAGAAATCGAGGGCAATTGCCACTGGTTCAATAGCTACATCCAAGGCAGTCATGATGGCGGCTACTATGAGGGAGTGAAGGAGGATGTTGCGTGTGATTTTCGAAATGAAAAAGGAAGCCCCCATCAGAAGTAGCAGCCAAAGAAGTCCGATTAGAATAGGGACATTGAATAGCTGTGGTCCGAGGCCTCTGCCGTAACTGTATTCTCCAAAAGGAAATCCCGTGTGAATGCCTAACGCCTCTACCAAATAGGTTAGCACCGCAATTAGAACGTACAATCCGGCCCATTTTTTCGCTCCATGACGAAGCACGAAGTACCCAGAAACCACCAAATTTATTGGGGTCAAGACCAGGAAGTACTCTTGCCACGAAGAACTCAATCCGATCACGCCGATGGTATGAAGAATGACCAGTACTCCGATTGATATGTTTTCCTTGGTGAGTTTAGGCATTGGGAATTAATTCATCTACAATTTTAGCAGAAAGTAAGCACAATGGGATTCCTCCGCCGGGATGCACACTTCCACCGCAAAAGTACAAGCCTTTTAATTGCTGTGAAAAATTTGGGTGGCGAAGAAAAGCGGCCATGCGATCATTGGAGCTGGTACCATAAAGCGCGCCCATAAAAGAAGAGGTCTTTTTTTCAATCCCTCTTGGATCGAGTATGTCCTCTACGACAATTAACTCTCGGATGGAGCGTTTCAGTGTGCGTTCAATTTTATTCAAGATGAACTCTTTCGCCTGCGGAATCCAAGCTTCCCAATCTTGCCCTTTGTTCGCCGGAGCGTTGATCATGACAAACCAGTTTTCTTGTCCAGCGGGAGCGTCATCTGCTTTGCACTTGGAGGTAATATTAATGTAGACTGTTGGGTCTGGGTGAAGTGCTGTGCCTTTGAAGAGTTGTTCAAATTCGCCCCTGTAGTCTTCGCTGAAAAGAATGTTGTGCAGGTGCAAATTGTCAAAGGACCCTTTAATGCCCCAATAAAATATGATGGCACTGCTAGAGCGTTCACTTTGAAGTGTTTTTTCTGGCGCAGGTATGTTCGGTAGCAAGTGGCGATAAGTTGGATGAACATCAGCATTACTTACAACGACATCAGCCGCTATTTCTTCGGTAGCTGTGCGAACTCCTTGCACACGGTTTTTTTCGATGCGAATTTCTTCACACCGCGTGTTAAACTGAAAGGTGACACCTAACTCTTTTGCTCGTTGGTAAATCGAATTCGAAATTTGAAACATACCACCAGCTGGGAAGAAGGTTCCTATGTTGTGCTCAAGGTGTGGGATGATGTTCAATACACCAGGAGCTCTGTAGGGGTCCGAACCATTATAGGTCGCATAACGATCAAATAGTTGAACCAGTTTCGGGTTTGAAAATCGTTTTTGGTTGACTTCATGAAGCGTAGTGGTCAAATTGAATTTGTGAACTCTAACAAGTGCCTGAAGTACTGTTTTGGAAAGGTACGAGCTGAGTTTGTGCAAAGACCGGTGCATGAAAAGCTTTGCAGTATGTTTGTATAGAAACGCACTGCTCATGAGGTGTTCTAGTACTTCTTCTCCTTTTCCATTGAGCTTTTCTTCTACTTCTTTAGCTAGTTTTTTCTTGTCTTCGAATGCTACAAGAGTTGATCCATCTTCCCAAAAATAGTGACATGATCTGTCCAGTTTTTCGAAAGGAAACGGCGTAGCAGGCAGGTCACCCAATGCAAGTACTTCTTGAACCAGCTCGGGGAGTGTAAATAGGGAAGGGCCTAGGTCAAAACGAAAAGATCCGTCGTTTTTTTCTCTGAGCTTACCACCAGGTCCATCTGCTTGTTCAATCACTGTAACCTTATGTCCTTTGGCTTGAAGCCTGACTGCAGTGGCTAATCCGGCAATGCCAGCTCCTATGACAACGACCTTGCTCAAGCGTTTTTCTGATGTTCAATAACCCTTGGGAGGCAAATTCGAAACCAAGTTGTAAATCCCTCAGGGTCATTTTTGATTTCTATCTCAAGTTCATCTAAATCAACGTATCTGTAGCTGGCAACCTCTTCTGTATTGATAACAGGTAAGGTGTCATCTTTGCCTATGAAAACATGGTCCAATTCATGCTCCGTCAAATCGTTGTCGAATTCACTTTTATATATAAATGAGAAGGCTTTAGAAACGGAGGAATGCATTCCCATTTCCTCTACTAGCCGTCTGTTCGCGGCATCTAATGTTGTCTCATTAAGTCTTGGGTGACTGCAACATGTGTTTGTCCATAAGCCAGGACTATGGTACTTGTCCAGTGCTCGTTGCTGCAACAAAAGCTCTCCCTTCGAATTAAAAATGAAGACAGAAAAGGCTCTGTGTAATACTCCTTTGATATGGGCCTCCATTTTTTCCATGGTTCCCAATTCGTTGTCGTGTTCGTCAACTAGGATTACTTTTTCAATCATTCTCAAGTGGGGATAGGCGTAGTTGTTGTGCTTCTGAAAGATCAGCTTGTGTTATTAGGTAGCTGATCACATTGGCTCTAAATGTTGCATCTTCAGTAAAAGCACCGTTTTCAAGCGAAGTGATAATGAGTTCGATGTCATCTTTCTTGTTGCCCGAGTACATTAAAAATCCAGGAGCATTCAATTGCACGCCAAGTCTGAGGACTCTTATTTCGGCATTTTCCGGACTTAGGTCAACGGCTTCTTCGATTAGGTCTGTTCCGTCTTTAAAAATGGAAAATTTCGAGAAGGGGCTGAACGCGTAAGAAGCCTTCATTGAAAGGGACACACCTAGATAGGCCTTTTGCAATGCTTTGTCTGCTGGAATCGATTTGCTCGCTTTCTCAAGTGAGGCAATTTGCTTTTCAGATTGCTCAGAAAAGTACAGCTCTCGGCATTGACGTACCTCAGAGGAGGGTGATGTGGAAACCATCACACAAAGAAGTGCTGCGAAAACGAGGTTCATCTTAAATGAGGTTGAAGCTGTGCTTGACGTAAGAGCCTACAAATAAAGCCACTTTTCGTTGATTCGGAATACGGATTCGCTCTTCCAGAATACGATTGCTAGGTAGGTTTTTAATTTTAACGAAGAGTCTGTAGTAATACACGTACGCCACGTAAACTCCTAAGCGTGCTTTCTTGGGAAGTTGAACAATCCCAATATATGCTTTCTTGAAGTCGGCTTCTATTTCCGCTTCAATAGCTTGTTTCGTTTTTTCGTCGAATTTGTCTACTTCCAACCCAGGGAAATAGGCGCGGCCTAAGTCTAAGTAGTCAGCGTGCAAGTCACGAAGGAAATTAATTTTTTGGAATGCTGCTCCTAGGCTTTTTGCATAGGGTTTGAGGTGGTTGTACGATGTATCGTCTCCTTCAACAAAAATTCTCAAGCACATCAGTCCTACTACTTCTGCAGAGCCAAGAATATAATCTTCGTACCCTTCTCTATCGTAGTAGCTTTTGTCCAAATCCATGCGCATGCTTTTCAAAAAAGTAACCACATGCTCTTTGTCGATGTTGAATTTGTGGTAGGCCCATTGAAAGGAATTCAAAATCGGGTTTAGGCTGATTTTGTCTTCGATTGCTGCCCATGTATCTTCTTCGAATTTATTGAGCAATTTCTCCTTGTCGTAGTCATGGAAAGTATCTACTATTTCATCAGCGAAACGCACAAAACCATAGACCGAATAAATTGGATCACGGAATTGTTTGTCAAGAAAGCGGATTCCCATAGAAAATGATGTGCTGTAAGATTTGGTGGTCTTCACACTACATGCTAAGGATACGTCGTCGAATAATTCTTTCATAATGTTAGGGTACTAGCTGCTTACTAAAACTCTTTTTCCGATCAATTTGTTCACTTCTTTGGCTGCAACTTGTCCACTTATGAGGCTTGGAGGCACTCCAGGACCCGGTGTTGTCAGCTGTCCAGCAAAGAAAAGGTTAGACACTTTTTTGCTTTTCATTTTGGGTTTCAAAAAAGCTGTTTGATCTAATGTATTCGCTAGTCCGTAGGCATTTCCTTTATACGCACCGTAGTCTTCAATGAATTCTTTGTGTGCATAGCTTCTCCTGAAAGTTACGTGTTTTCTCACGTTCATCCCAACATGTTTTTCAAGACGTTCCATGATGAGGTTGAAATAGTGCTCTCTTGTTCCTTCTTCCTCTTTCATTCCTGGGGCAACAGGGATCAAAAGAAAGAGGTTTTCTTTTCCTTCTGGAGCTACACTTTTATCGGTTTTTGAAGGGCAACAAGCGTAAAATAACGGTTTGTCAGGCCACTCGTTGGTGTCATAAATCTCTACGGCATGTTTACCGAAATCAGCGTCGAAAAAGAGGTTGTGGTGCTGTAATTCAGGAATCTCTTTGTCTACTGCGAGGTAAAAAAGCAATGAAGACGGAGACATTGTTCGCTTGTCCCAGTACTTTTCAGAGTAGGTTCTTGCTTCAGGAGGAAGAATGTGTTGTTCGACGTGGTGGTAATCGGCACCAGCAATCACGGCATCACAGCTACGAAGAGCTCCGTTTACTTTGAGGTGCGTAATTTCTTTGTTGCTCAATTCAACCCCTTCAACAGTGCTGTTGAATTCAAATTTAACTCCTTGTTTTTCAGCCACACGCTGCATGGCAGTTACAATTTCATGCATTCCGCCCATCGGGTACCACGTACCTAATTTGGTGTCGGCATAATTCATTAAAGAATAGAGTGCCGGGGTTTTTTCGGGTTTCGCCCCTAGAAAAAGTACAGGGAATTCAAGTAGTTGGAGCAATTTCGGATCTGAGAAATACTTGCGGGCATAACTCGAGAACGAGCGTAAAAGGTGAAGTTTCAATGCATCTTTTGCTGTTTGAAGTTCGGCGAATTCAAAGGCCGAATGGGAAGGCATGTGCACAAACTTCGACATTCCGATGTTGTACTTCACTTCCGCTTCGTCCATGAAGATATCTAGCTTTTCACCACTCCCTTTTTCGATGGTTTCGAAAAGGGTTTTCATTTCAGAATAGGAGGCAGGGATGTCCAACGGTCCGTCTTCGAAATAGACCCTGTAACTAGGATCAAGTCTCACGAGGTTGTATTCCTCTTTCACACTGGAACCAAAACGTTCGAAGTAATTTTCAAAGACATCTGGCATCCAGTACCAGCTTGGGCCCATGTCGAATGTGAAACCTTCATGGTGGAATTTACGTGCTCTTCCGCCCGGGCCATCGTGTTTTTCAAAAACGGTGACCTCATGGCCCATTTGAGCTAACGAAGTGGCCGCTGCAATTCCAGCAAAGCCGGCACCAATAACTGCTATGTGTTCTGACATGTACCTAATTGAATTTATTTCAGATGAACAGGCTTACAAACGTGATTGTTCAAAAGGTACACAAATGAAATGGAGTTAAATCTAGCGGACGCGAATTCTTTTTCCAGCGTAAATCGTACTGGTAGAGCGCATTCCGTTCAATCTACAAAGCGTAGATAAACTAGTGCCATTTTTTCTAGCAATTCCTGAAAGGGTATCTCCTGAACGAATGGTGTAGTATTTTTTAGAACGTGCTTCTTTTAAGTAAGCGAAGGTCTCTTTGCTCAATTCTAGTTCATTCGTAACGAGCGTGCCTTCTTCCCAATTGATGATATCGTTTGGGTTGATTGGCTCCCCTTTGTAACGGCATTCGAAATGCAGGTGACTACCAGTACTTCGTCCTGTGTTTCCACCAAGACCGATTACTTCGCCGGCTTGAACGTAATCACCCGGCTTTACTTTTCTTGCTGAAAGGTGAGCATAGAGTGTTTCCAATCCGTTGGGGTGACGAACTACGACTACGTTTCCGTATGATCTCGAGTATTGAGCAATTCGAACCAAACCTTCGAAAGCAGACTTCACAGGGTCTCCTTTGTACAGTTTGATATCTATGCCATAGTGGTAACGTGAATTTCTATCGCCAAAGTTGGAGGTGATTCGCCCTCTGAAAGGATGAACGAAATCACATTCTTCGTAGCGAAGAACAACTGTGGAGGTACCTTGAATTTCTTTGTAATCGAAGTCGTACGCATGGATGTTTCGCGTATCCCAGCCACAGTAAAGATCGTACGCAGGAATCGTCATTAAACTATCATTTATATCCCATGCTCCGTCATCTTCAGTAACAGGAGATACAATGCGTTCTAATTTGCTTTCTTCGAAACCTCCTCCAGTATTTTGCGCAATGCAAAAAGAAGAGATTGTTACCAGACAAGAGGTAATAAAGGCTTGGGCCATGTTGTGTTTCAGCATAGTCATTATTTGCAGGAAAGCGGTAAAAATAGGGTTCAATTGCTTCTGTGTACGGATATAAGTCACAAAAGTTCTAAACAGAACGTCATTCATAAATGGTTCGTATCTCTTCAAGCAAATTTTATTCAACTTGAGATCATTTGGTACTTTTGAGATATGAGTAAAGCCATCTTATTTCGCTTAATTGCTTTGCCGCTGTTCGCATTTTCTATGATGGGGATGTCTTTTGCGGATCTATTTCATGAACATCTAGAACCCCTTACTGTTAAGGATACTACTATGAAAACACTGCATGATTTTACCATCGAAACGCTGGATGGCGGGACGTTCGATTTCTCTTCATTGAAAGGGAAAAAAGTACTACTTGTTAATACCGCTTCTGAATGTGGGTTAACTCCACAGTATGAGCAGCTTCAGGAATTGTATGAATCCAAAGGCGGGAATCAATTTGAAATAGTTGGTTTTCCTTCGAATGACTTTGGAGCACAAGAACCTGGTTCAAATGATCAGATTGCTGCTTTTTGTCAGAAAAACTACGGCGTATCATTTCAAATGATGACGAAGGTCCATGTAAAAGGAGATGACATCCACGCTATTTATTCTTGGCTCACAAAGAAGTCTGAGAACGGAGTTGCTGATTGTGAAGTACAATGGAATTTCCACAAGTTTTTGATCGATGAGTCTGGTAATTTAGTGAAAGAGCTATCGCCTCAAACACTACCTACTGACGAAGAAATATTGTCTTGGATCGGCGTATGAAATTAGATGTCCTTGCCTTCGCTGCCCATCCTGATGATGTCGAAATCTCTGCAGGTGGAACCATAGCAAAAATGGTGACTGCTGGCAAAAAAGTTGGAATAGTTGACTTTACGCAAGGTGAGCTTGGAAGTCGAGGTTCAGCTGAATTACGGATGGTGGAATCTGCTCGGTCGTCGAAGATTTTAGGTCTATCTGTAAGGGAGAACCTCAAACTCGCGGATGGTTTTTTCACTCATACGGAAGAGAACCTCAAGCGCATCGTTCAAATGGTGCGCAAGTATCAACCAGACGTGGTGCTGGCAAACTCAATCACAGACCGGCATCCCGACCACGCAAAAGGGGCTAAGTTGGCTTCTGAAGGTTGTTTTCTTTCGGGATTGAGGAAAATTGAAACCGAACTTGACGGGGCGCAGCAAGCTCATTGGAGGCCACGAGCTGTTTACCATTACATTCAAGACTATTTTATTGAGCCTGACTTCGTAGTTGATATATCGGACTTCTATGAAACGAAGTTGGAATCAATCAAGGCGTTCAGTTCTCAGTTTTTCGACCCAAATTCCTCGGAACCTTCTACGCCAATTAGTGGCGAAGATTTTTTCGAATTTATAGCTGCTAGAGCAATGCAGTTTGGGCGTCCAATAGGCGCTAAATACGGGGAAGGGTTTACCTCGCACCGGTACATTGGTGTAGACGATTTGACCAGCTTACTTTGATTTATCTCTCAAGTGTGAGATGGCTTCTTTGAACCACTTTCTTTTGGGGATTAGTCCGCCAATGCCCACTTCTTCTTCCTTCATGAACATCCCACCAAGGACTAGCAATTGCGCTATGTAGGCAGCACTAGCCGCCATGGCCGCTCCTGATACTTGGAAAGTAGGAATCAATAGAAAACCTAAAATAAGCAGCACTACGAGGCCCACCCCTGATGAAATGGTGTTTCTGAAATGTTGTCCGGTTCCAGAGAAGTGGTGTGAAAATATCATGGAAATCGCGTTCGCGAATATACCAGGAGCGAACCAAACCAGTACTGTGTGCAATCCTGCCATTTCTTCGCCAAAAACCCACTGGTAGAAGGAGTCAGGTATTGCTAGCATGATGACGATTAAAACAAGCGATGCTGCGGCGCTGATGTATAGAAAAGTGAGGCTCAATCGTCTGTTGTAATCGCGGTCCTCAGAATTGGAAATTCGTGCATATTGAACAACCGCCAAGCTTTTACCGATGTTCCAGACCGCCTCTCCAGCGTATAGACCAATGGAGAATAACCCAGCGGCTCCTCTGCCATTGATGGCCATTTTCTCAAGTAGAAACAAGTTCGAGCGGTAGTTCAAGAGTTGGAGAATATTTCCTGTCTGGGCAAATTTGCCGTAGTTCCACATTTCTGCAAACACCTTCCTAGGGGAATCGGCACTTCGTTCTTTGAAGAAACGCATGCTTAATCCAATGGAGAAAAGTAATGTGAAAAGAAAGGAGGCAAACAGCGCCTTGACGTATGAGTTCATTGAATGTTCTTCCCATACGAGCATGTAAACGGCGAGGGTGCTTGCTAGAATCAGTGCTTGAATTGTCACCGTGATGTTGTAGCTGTGGATGTGTTCTTTCCCCATGGCAATTTGCATGTGAAATGTGAACAGCGCTTGCATTAGTCCAAGACAGCAAATTTGCCAGATGAATTCTTGAGGTACAATGGTGAAGAGGTTGAAAATGCCGTAAAAAACGAGTGCAACCAGGAGTGACCATCCGTAAGCAGGGAGTATGAGTGAACGAGGGGAGAGACGCGGAGCAAGGTATACGATAGCTCCTCCGCCGATGAAGTTCGTGACTGAGACAATGAGTAGTATTCCTAGTTGAATGAGGGCTGCAGTTCCTTGACCTTCATCGCCTAGAATTCGGCTAATCATAATGACTACGGCCAATGTGAGGATCATGACGAGCAACCTAGACC
>JAQWQB010000097.1 GCA_029245065.1 Flavobacteriales bacterium
ATGTGTTTACCGAATTAGCAAACTGACTTCGTATTACATAGCAGAATAAGGTCTGAAAGTCCTTGATAAACTTCATCTCTAACGTGATGTTCTTCATACCTTTGAACAAGCGTGTCCATTTTGCGCTTTACTTATCATGGAGATTTCAAGTGTAGAAGATTGGCCATTCAAGGCAACTAGACCTTTCATCATATCCGGTCCGTGCAGTGCTGAAACTGAATCACAGGTGCACTATACGGCCCGGAAATTGAAGAAAACGGGCAAAGTGAACCTGTTCAGGGCTGGGATTTGGAAACCTAGAACCCGCCCTAACTCGTTTGAAGGTGTTGGCGAAATAGGTCTGCAGTGGTTGGTTGAAGCTGGCAAAGCGCAGGGTCTGCCTACGACTACAGAGGTGGCCAATGCCCAGCACGTCGAATTGGCTTTGAAAGCAGGTGTAGATGTTTTGTGGGTGGGAGCTCGAACAACGGTTAACCCTTTCTCTGTTCAAGAAATTGCGGATGCTGTGAAAGGAGTTGATATTCCTGTTATCATTAAAAACCCGATCAATCCTGATTTACAACTTTGGATTGGTGCTATTGAAAGATTCGCCTTGAACGGAATCAATAAGCTAATGGCCATGCACCGTGGTTTCTCTAGCAGTCTTCCTTCGCCCTACCGAAACTTACCGATGTGGGAGATTCCAATTGCACTCAAAGCCGAAATCCCTTCGATCCCTATTTTATGCGACCCAAGTCACATTTGTGGCAACCGACACATGCTTTCAGGAGTTGCTCAAAAAGCAATGGACTTAGGCATGCACGGACTCATGCTTGAATCGCACCCAACGCCAGATGAGGCATGGAGCGATGCGAAACAGCAAGTTACTCCTGAAGACTTCGACACGTTGCTTGAGCAATTGCAATTGAGATCAACCGAAACAAGTGATCCAATCATTGCCAACAAATTACACACCCTTCGCGAAGAAATTGACCTTATTGATCAAGGCATCTTGAGACTGGTTGCTCAACGATTCGGAATCATTGAACAAATTGGGGAATACAAAAAGGAAAACGATCTCACTATTCTGCAGCTTGATCGCTGGAAAGAGATTCTTCAGTCTAGAAGCGAACTCGCTAAAACGCTGAACATTCCAGATGCCTTCGTTTCAAAGTACCTTGAATTCATGCACAAAGAGTCTATCAAAGCGCAGAGTGCCATTATGAACAAAGGAAAGGAAGACGAATTGCTTTGGTGATTGAAACCTTTTCTAGCAAGTGCCGTAAAGCTATTTGAGCAGAGGCAACGGCCTCTTTCTCATACTTAAGCACAAGTAAAACATTTTAGGTTAAGCAAGAAGGGTCATTGAAAAGTGACCCTTTCCTATTTTAAATGCGTTCGTTTAGATGGATCATACTTCACGAACATATTGATCCAAATGCTCCGAGACAAACGCGCAATCAATGGTAGGAGTAAAATTAAGAGCGTAAACAAGGTAATCAGCAATGTTGCCGGATGTGTGGTTAAGCTGTATTCAATCCACCCCAATGCGTTGAAGGTGATTAACGCAACGTACACCGCAACGAACAACGCAATGGTTAATCCGTAAGAAACATAAGCCGCTCCGAAATAGAAACCAGGTTCTCTCAAGTAATTCTCTTGGCACTTTGGGCAATGGCTCGGCATATTGATCAAGCTCTTGAACTTGTATGCATTTTTCTCTTCAAAGAGATCTCCCTCGTGACATTTTGGGCATTTGAACCTCAAAATCGAATACATTTTTTTGTCTTTCCAAGCCATGGCTCAAAGGTAAGGTGCTTACACCAAAGTACGTGCTACTCTTGTTACAAAGAAGAACTGATTTTTGTCAGTGGAAGGAAATGCGGTTGTTAACGCACGTTAATTTCAAGAACGTTTGTAACAACTCTTGATGTTAGTCGTCTGCAAAGAAAGAATCGTAAATTGAATCCAATCTTAGACCTATGAAAAAAGTACTTTTTAGTTTCGCAGCTGTCTTATTGACACTCGGAGCATTTGCACAGAACCCAATTGATCGCCTTTACTCTACGTATAGTGAAAACGAAGATTTCACGAAGATTACCTTTTCAGGTAAGATGTTCGAAATGGCGAACCACATCGAAGTAGAAAATGCGGAAGACCAAGAAATGGTTGAAGCATTTGGAATGATTGAAGGTGTGAGCATCGTAATGACAGACAGCATGACCAACGCTCGTGTTGCTTTCAAAGACGCTATCAAGAAAGCCCAAGGGAGCTTCGAGAACCTTATGACAATTGATGACAAGAAGGGAAAGGCTGAAATCCTAATTAATGAACGCAACGGCGTTGTGGAAGAGGTATTGATCATTGCTGGTGGCGATGATGGCTTCGTAATCGCAGCACTTTGGGGAGACATCGATCTTGGGAAATTAGCAACCATTACGCGTGAGCTTCAAATTAACATGATGGATGAATATGACGGAGAAGCAGCTGAGGCGGCTCGCAAAGTCAACATGTATCCAAACCCTGCAACGGGAGGAAACATTTCTATTGACATCCCATCTGAATTGAAGAGTGCACAAATCAGTGTGATTGATTTGAACGGAAGAACAGTAGTTGAAACCGTTGCGAACGGCACGAAATTCGAAATTTCTTCTGCAGACCTTGACAATGGAATTTACATTGTGAAGGTGGCCCAAGGAAACAACATTGTTTTCACTGAACAATTGGTGATTCAGAAATAATCACTTCTCTCAACAAGAAGAAGCCTGGCTCATTGAGCTGGGCTTTTTTTGTACCCGAAATATAGGGCACAAAAAAAGGTTCGCGCCCGAACCTTTTCAATTTCCACTAGGGTGGAATAATTACTTATTTAACTGATTGTTTAAGTTGTACCAAGAAACAATCTATACCTCTATAACGGAGGCACTTAAATAAGGTTTCAATTTATGATATTATCGTGGTAAGATGCAAGTGGATGGTTAACCAAATTGCTGCATTTCGACCAATGACCTATACACACCATTTAATTCCATCAATTCAGCGTGCGTTCCTTGCTCAGCAATAGCTCCGTCTTTCACCACTGCTATGACATCAGCATTTTGAATGGTACTCAAACGGTGAGCAATAACCAATGATGTTCTGTTCTTCATTAGCTTGAAAATTGCCTCTTGGACAAGCTTTTCAGACTTCGTATCAAGCGCAGATGTTGCCTCGTCCAAAATGAGGATCGGTGGGTTTTTGTAAACTGCCCTAGCAATACTCAAACGCTGTTTTTGTCCACCTGATAGCTTTCCACCCCCATCACCGACAGCGAAATCATACGTTCCTGGTAGGTCCTTGATAAACTCTTCAGCATTTGCCACTCGTGCGGCCTCCTTCACTTTTGCGATATCAGGAGATTCGAATCCCAAGGCGATGTTCGAGGTCACAGAATCATTAAACAGGATGCTGTCTTGAGTAACGACGCCCATTTTAGCGCGCACATCTGTTAGTTTCAAATCGGTTATCGGCGTGCCATCAATTTTAATTTCTCCGCTGGCAACGTCGTAGAATCTACCCAACAAGTTAGCCAACGTAGATTTCCCACCACCGGAAGGCCCAACCAATGCAACTGTTTGTCCCTTTTTGATGGTCAGGTCAATTCCTTTGATCACCTCTTCTTCTTTGTAAGAGAAACGGACATTTTTGAATTCGATATCGCTGGTGAAATCTTCCAAATCGCGGGCGTCTTCTTTATCAGCGATGGATACATCGGCATGAAGAATTTCGTTGATACGTTCAATGCTGGCTCCACCTTTGTTGATCTTAAAGATGGCGTCTGAAAAGGCTTTTGCTGGTGGAATAATCTGTGAAAAAACGACGAGGTACCCAATGAATAAATCACCACTCATTCCGTCGCTATCACTTAGTACTAGTTTTCCTCCTACATACAGAAGAATAGCAATTACAGACAGGGAAATAAATTCGCTCATGGGCGAAGACAAGTATTCCCTCTTGTAGAGTTTACGCATCAATTCGAAGTACGACTGATTAACCTCGTCAAACCGTGATTTGAATTGTTTTTCCCCGTTAAACGCCTTGATGACTTTAAGTCCGCCCAACGTTTCTTCAATTACGGAAATCAAATCTCCCAAGCGGGTCTTTCCACGTTTCGCAGCATTCTTCAGGCTCTTCGCAATCCTACTAATTAGGAAACCAGAGACAGGGAGGAATATCAGGGCGAACAATGTCAATTTCCAACTGATAATGAATAGCGTTGCGAGTGAAATGACCACCATGATCGGTGACTTAAACAAGATCTCCAAAGTTCCAATGACCGAGAACTCGACTTCCATCAAGTCATTCGTCATTCGTGAAATCACATCGCCTTTGCGCTCGTCTGAATAAAAACCAATCGGTAAATCAACTGCTCGATCATACAGGTTTTTGCGAAGGTCTCTTGCCACCCCTGTTCTGATCGTTGCCAAGCTGTACAAGGCTAAGTAGTTCACCAAATTCTTGAGCAAAGCCAATAGCACAATGGCCACGCACATGTATAGCAGCGCTTCTTCTTTTCCGTGTTCAACTACAAATGAATCAAGCCCATTTGCCAATCTTGAATACCAGTATTCAGTAGTCATCTGATCTGAAGCAACATTTGCTTTCGCGACCGACTCTTCTGTGAAAAGGATGCGAAGAAACGGCACTACAGATAGGAAGGTAAATAGTGATAGGACAGCATTCAATAAGTTGAAAAATATGTTAGCGTACAAGTTCACCTTGTACTTCGCAACCATTCGAAAAATGTCCCAAAACTTCTTCATTAGACTCCAGTATAGTTAGACGGCGAAATCATACGTAGTTCAGATTTTACACGTTCATCTACGTTGAGTGTTTCAATAAATGCGGCAATGGATTTCTGGTTGATCCCTTCGTTGGTTCGGGTCAACGCTTTCAATGCTTCGTACGGTTTTGGGTATCCCTCTCTTCTTAAGATGGTTTGAATGGCTTCTGCTACTACCGCCCAATTTTCTTCTAAGTCGTTGGCCAACGCTGATTCGTTTAGAAGCAATTTCCCCACTCCCTTCAACGTAGCATACAAGCCAATTACCGTGTGGGCCAGCGGCATCCCTATGTTTCTCAAAACGGTTGAATCTGTCAAATCTCGTTGCAATCTAGAAACAGGTAATTTTGCTGAAAGGTGCTCTAATAACGCATTCGCAACCCCCATATTTCCTTCACTATTCTCAAAATCAATTGGGTTCACTTTGTGCGGCATGGCTGAACTGCCCACTTCCCCTTTTTTAATCTTCTGCTTGAAATAGTCCATCGAAATGTAGGTCCACATGTCGCGGTCAAAATCGAGAATGATGGTATTGATTCGCTTCATAGCATCGCACAATGCAGCGATGTTATCGTAGTGCTCAATCTGAGTGGTCGTCTGCGAGCGCTCTAGACCAAGAGAGGAAGCAACAAATTTATTCGCAAAAGCCACCCAATCAATAGATGGATACGCTACGTGATGTGCATTAAAGTTTCCTGTTGCTCCACCGAACTTCGCGCTAAATGGAAGCGCAACAAGTTGCTTGCGTTGGATCTCCAATCGTTCAATATAAACTTGAATTTCTTTCCCAAGACGCGTGGGTGAAGCTGGCTGACCGTGGGTTCTAGCCAACATCGGAATGGCTGCCCACTCTTCGCTCTTTGCTTTCAAATCAGCAATAAGTTGATCAACCAACGGGAGGTACACCTTTTGAACGCCATCTTTCAACGACATTGGGATTGCCGTATTGTTAACGTCTTGAGAGGTTAATCCGAAATGCACGAATTCTTGGTATTCCGAAAGGCCTTCTTTTTCGAGAACACTCTTAAGGAAGTACTCTACAGCTTTCACATCGTGGTTGGTCACTTTTTCGGTGTCCTTGATTTGCTGGGCATCAGCTTCCGAAAAATTCTGGTAGCATGCTCTCAAGAATTCCTTTTTGTCAGCCGGAATTCCTGCGAGTTGAGGCAATGGGAGTTCCATCAGTGCGATGAAGTATTCAACCTCCACAATTACACGGTACTTGATCAGACCGAATTCAGAAAAATAGGTAGCTAGGTCGGCCGTCTTCGAACGATATCTTCCATCAACAGGAGAAATTGCGGCCAATTCTGTGAGTTTCATTCCTTACAAATTGAAAAGGTCAAAGGTAGTCAATTGATTAAAGTCTATTACCCAGTATATTTGGGTTTTCGCAATTGATTTAAGATTTTTTTTGTCATCTCAAAGTACGCTACAGAATGAAAATCTATCCACTGAACACAGGTAACTTCAAATTAGACGGCGGTGCCATGTTCGGCGTAGTCCCTAAAAGCATTTGGACCCGGACCAATCCTGCAGATGAGAAAAACATGTGCTCGTGGGCCATGCGTTCCATGTTGATTGAGGATGGAGAACGACTGATGCTTATTGATACCGGAATTGGCGAAAAGCAAAGCGAAAAATTCTACTCGTATTATTTCCTGCATGGAGAAGATAGCTTGGATGGTAATTTGGCGAAGCTTGGTTTCCACCGTGATCAAATCACGGATGTATTCTTGACGCACTTGCATTTTGATCATTGTGGCGGTGCCATTCAGTACAATGAAGATCGAAGTCTCTTAATTCCTGCCTTCAAAAACGCCCATTACTGGAGTACGGCGAACCACTGGGAATGGTCCTCCAACCCCAATCCGCGTGAAAAAGCCTCCTTCTTGAAGGAAAACATCAACCCAATTGAAGCCAGCGGACAACTTCAATTTATAGAACGTGTTGGGGATTTTACGACAAATTCTTTTGACGATTTCTCTGTATTCTTCGCTGATGGACATACTGAAAGCCAGATGATTCCCCACATTCAGTACAAAGGAAAGACCTTGGTTTTCATGGCAGACTTGTTGCCGAGCACAGGCCACATTCCACTCCCTTACGTGATGGGTTACGACACGAGGCCGTTACTTACGTTGAGTGAGAAAGAGAAATTTTTACACCAAGCAGCAGATAACGATTATGTCCTGTTCCTTGAGCATGATAGCGTCAGTGAATGTTGCACTGTGCAGCACACAGAGAAAGGAGTTCGCCTGAAAGAAAAGGGCTCGTTCTCAGACTTTTTTGGCAGCTGACTTTTTCCAATCTAGAATCCCTTTGTTGATCTTACCAATCAACGAGGGCCCTTCGTAAATGTACCCTGTGTAGATTTGAACGAGTGAAGCTCCTGCTTCCAGCTTTTCAATAGCATCTTCTGCTGAAGCTATACCGCCTACACCGATAATTGGAAAGCTTCCGTTCGATTTCGAATGAAGGTGTTTGATAACAGAAGTGCTTTTCTCCTTCACCGGAGCGCCACTCAAGCCGCCCATTCCGATTTCAGCGACTTGGGCTTTAGAGGTTGTCAAGGGCTCTCTTGCAATTGTTGTGTTTGAGGCAATGACGCCGTCAATTTTTGTTTCGGCAACTATATCAACGATGTCATCTAGCTGCCCTTCCGTCAAATCTGGAGCTATTTTTAAGAGAAGGGGCTTAGGCTTCGCCGTGGTGCGGTTGCGATCCATTAACTGGTTCAGCAATGCCGTTAACGGCCCCTTCTCTTGAAGATCACGCAGGTTTGGCGTATTCGGAGAACTAACGTTCACCACAAAGTAATCTACACACGGATACAACGCATCGAAACAAGCCAAGTAGTCACTTGGGGCGTCTTCGTTGGGGGTCACTTTGTTTTTACCAATGTTTCCACCTATGATGATTTTTGTCTTGCGGTTTTTTAGACGTTCAACTGCAGCCTCTACGCCGTGGTTATTGAACCCCATTCTATTGATGAGGGCATTGTCTTCAGGAAGGCGAAACAATCTTGGTTGTGGATTACCAGGTTGTCCTACGGGTGTTACCGTACCTATCTCCACGAATCCGAAGCCCACGTATTCCAATTCGTTGAACAGTGTAGCGTCTTTGTCAAATCCAGCAGCCAATCCCACCGGATTGGGGAAATCGATCCCGAAAACCCGGGTTTCAAGCAACGGGTCTTGCACCACAAATTTTCGCTTGAAAAATGATTTCATTCCCGGTACTTTCAGGGTACCACGGAGAAGATTAAAGCTCATGTGGTGCACCTTTTCTGGTTGCATCGTAAAAAAGAGCGGCTTGATGATGGATTTATACACGGTGCAAAAATCGACAATTTTTGATTCAGTTGGATCGTAAATTGAGGTATTTAGCCTCCCAATATTCACAGCTTCTTTATACTGTTGAAAACCTAAAAATGAGCCTCAAAACGCATGTTATCAAACATATAGCGAGGTTTTTCAACAATTATTGAAATCTTTTTTTAGCTTTATAACATCTTTATCAGATAACTGTGACTCAAAACCTACTTTTCAAGCGCCTTGCGTTGGTGCTGCTTTTTGGAGCAGCTTTCATTTTGCTCTTCAGCTAAAATACGTAGTGAATAACTTTGTTGATAGAAGCAAATCAGTGTACCACTGACACATGCTTCATACGTTTAACTTTGGATTGCAAGAACCAACACCTGTTATCGGTATATGCTTGCCCTTTTTGGACGTAAGAAACTCACAGACGACAAAGTAGCAAACCTCTTTGTTTACACCACAATAGATGCTGTTGAAAAAGGCTGGCCCGAAGTGGCAGGCTTCATCAACGACAGCCCTGAGTTCGTTCAACGTCCGCAAGTTTGCGACCAAGATTACGGTAAGTTTCTAATGATTGTCGTTGCAGCCAACTTCAATTACATCCCCAAAAATTTTGACGAAGGCCACGACAAAGAGATTATCAATGGTGCTATAGCGAAATTCGCAGACATCTTTGGTCTTTCCTCAGATGAATTCAAGAAGAAGGTGAGCGATTACCGTTCATTCTTGTCTCGTGTGAATCAGCCTTCAAAGAACACCTTGTACTCCATGTCTCGTGGAATCTTCCACAAGTACAATTTGAACGACTATCAAGAAGATTACTTCAAAAGCATGAAAGTGCCCAACCCTATCTTTTTAAAGAACATGAATGAAATCATGGAAAACTTCCTTTGGGATTGGGATGCGTTTAAAGACAAGTACAAGGTTCAATAAGCACGACGTCTTAAGATCACGGTTGCTGCGTTGCCACCAAAACCAGTTGCATTAATCAAAATGGTCTCCACCTCCCTTTTTACCCTCTCCCCATTGTGCGCGTAGGGAATTTGAATAACGCCTTCATCAAAGATGTGCTTCGCAAGTACTATGGACACATTTCCACTTGCACCCAATGAATGGCCTGTTATCCATTTCGTTGGTAGCACAAATACATCTTTGCCCAACACCTCGTGAATGGCCTTCATTTCTTCATCATCTCCTTGAACCGTTCCCGGAGCATGGGCTAGGACTACATCAATATTAGATGTATTCGCCATCTTCAATGCTTTACTCATTGATGATTTCATGGCATCAGTTGCGAAAGAAAGTCCGTGAACCGGCTTCGCCCAAGACTCTCCATACCCTATAATTTCAATTTCTGACGGTACAGAAGAAATTGAAACAAGTGCACCGGATTCCGAAAGGATGAGCTGGTTCTTTGTTTTCGCACTCAACGGCCTAGACGGAAAAGGCTTGCCTTCTTCCGTGAGTAGTTTAAGCGATTCAAATTGGGCAATCGTGAATGGTGTTACTGGACATTCCACTCCTCCTGCTACCCCGCGAAGAACCTCATCGCTTTTAATCCTTCTTACCACATCTATCACCGCATTGAGTCCGCTACTGCATGTCATACTTTGACTTAATGAAGTTGTTTTGAACCCAGCTAGCCTGGCAGCATTGAAAGCGATATTCCCCAAGGTGGTGCTGGGGCTGGTTAACAAATGAATGCGTTTATTCTGAATAAACTGAGCATGTTCTTTTTCCCAGGTACTGGTTGCTCCCCTCGCCGAGCCTAAAATCAATGCTTCGGGCTGTTCGTCTAATTGCTTCGCTAGGTTAACGGCAAGCTGTGCGGTTGGGTCCAACCTTTCAAATTCTTTTCTCTCCGCGGGAATGTCAAATTTAGTTTCAAACGCATTCAATCGCCCCACCCATTTTCCTTCTTCTAACTCGAATGGAGTATCGCCCTTTTCAAGAAGCGACCTAAGCTCTTCAAAATTAGACGCACCGGGAATTCTAAAAACAATTTGATTGATGTAAATCTTCACGAAACAACTTCCATTAATTCGTTCAACACCTCTTTGATAGCGTCCATAGCAAGGCTCAATTCTTCTTTCGAGCTAGTGTAAGGCGGAAGGAGGTAAACCACATTGCCCAAAGGCCGAATAAGCACTCCCTTCTCTAGAAAGGCGTCGTACATTTTATTGCGAAGTGGATGGATATAACCTTTGTTTTCTTCCTCAATGTCCAGCGCAATGATGCCACCACACACGCGAACATCCTTCACCATTTCATGCTGTTCAAGAACTGCCTTTTGAGCCATGAAAAAAGAATTCATGGCTTCTATCTGTCGCCACGTTTCCGGATCTTCCATTAAGTCAAGACTGGCCAAGGCAGCAGCGCATCCAACTGGGTTCCCAGTGAACGAATGTCCGTGTAAAAAGCCTTTCTCAAATTCTGGATGAAGAAATGAGTCGTACAATTCTTGTTTGCAAATCGTCAAAGCCATTGGCAAGGCCCCTCCTGTTAGTCCTTTGCTGAGACACATTAGGTCAGGTAAGATTTTTGTAGCGTTGCTGGCGAACCATTGTCCCGTTCTGCCAAACCCCGTCATTACTTCATCTGCAATCAACATTCCTCCTGCATGGTGAACAATGCTCAGCATTTCTTCCATTGCTTCGGGAGAATACATGACCATTCCAGCCGCACCGAGCACCAACGGTTCATAAATGAGAATTGTGGATTCATCTGCCACTTCCTTCAACTGGTTAAAACACGCAAGCTCATTCCCAGGAGAAGGGGGCGGAATAATCGTCACATCGAAGAATAGATCATCCCAAGGATCGGTGAACACACTTCGGGTAGCTGCCGACATTGCACCGAAGGTATCGCCATGATAGCTTCCATCAAGAGCAACTACATTCACTTTTCGTTTGAGGTCCCCTTGGCGCATGTATTGAATAGCCATCTTAAGCGCTACCTCAACGGCGGTGGATCCATTGTCAGAAAAGAAGTATTTCCAATCTCTTTTCGGCAAGTATTTATCTAAGCGCTCACACAGTTCAATAGCCGGTTGATGTGTAAATCCAGCGAAAATAACGTGCTCGAGGTTGAGCATTTGCTTGTAAACTGCTTCAGCAATCTTGGGGTTTGAATGGCCGTGGAGATTGACCCACCATGAGGAGATGGCGTCATATAGTTTTTTACCGTCTTCGGTATGGAGCCAAACTCCTTCTGCTTTTACCACAGTAGGAATGGATTCAACACCGAACATTTGACTGAATGGATGCCAAACAGGGTACTTATTGGTGACTTTCGCCATTACTTCATTCTCCTATCAAGATCTCTTTTGACGTCTTTGTCCTTGAGATCATCCCGCTTATCGTGCAACTTCTTTCCTTTCGCGATAGAGATTTTTAGCTTGACAAGTCCGCGTTCATTGATGAACATTTCAATTGGAATAATGGTCTGTCCTTGGTCCCTTGTTTTCTTTTGAATTTTAGTCAATTCACTTCTATTCAACAAGAGTTTACGTTCACGCTTTGGCTTGTGATTGGCATGGCTACCATTCTCATATTCTGCGATGTAGGCATTAATTAGGAAGAGTTCATTGCCCTTGAACTTGCAAAACCCTTCAACAATACTCGCCTTGCCCACTCGAATGGATTTCATTTCAGTTCCCGTGAGTTGGATACCTGCAATGAATTCATCAACTAGGAAATATTTGTAATTGGCTTTCTTATTTTTTATCTCAATTGCCATAGTGCAAAGATAGTGAAAGCGCCCATTTTTACAGGAGTTACAGCACAATTCATTCTCAGTCACATTTCGTCTTCAAAAGAGAAGCCATTTTAAGCTTGGAACAACAAAAAAGGGAGTCACTCCTAACTCCCTTTTCATCAACCTTACATCCACTTCCTCAAGAAATCCAAGAACTCGTGTTTGAGCTCGTCGTATAACTTGATAAAGGTCTTATACCGATCACGTTCTTCCGGGTGATCTTTGAGCAACCTGTGGTCTACCGCCACTGGATTCCGTTTTACTTCGTCAATGAGCCCTTGTTCAAGTTCATTCACATCGTGCAGGAACCGGTCAATCACGTCACGTTGGATAATGAATTGATTTTGAAAGTGCTCTATTCCTTTCAACACCTCTTTATCTGTGTATCTCTGCACCACTTCTTCCAATCTTTTGGTGAAAAACTCCAATTCAATTTTGTAGAACTCCATTCGCTTGTTCCAAACCTCATGTTCGAAATGCAGGGTATCAATGTGCTTTGGTTTTTCTTTCGTCTTTTGCATGATGTTCTCGTTTTAGTACATCACTAAATTACGTGCGAGGTGGTCGTGAAAAACTGATAAAACTCAGTTCAAAAGTTGAGATTTCCACTGTTCCTTTTGGACTATAATTCGGAACTTCTCTTCTGCCCTAAAGAATTGAAGTACCTTCGCACTATCTAAGGAAAAGTCGTGAAAACACATCGCAAGCATATTCACAATAAAGGCAAGGGGCGAAAACTCATTGAGCAGCACCGTGTTGAAGGGGGAGTCGAAGCAGAAGCATACGCATATCTGGTTGGCATTTTCCATTCATTGCCGTCTCGTAAATCTGTGAAAAAAGCGCTCAAAGAGGGGCTGATTACCGTACACGGATTGACAGCTGGCGAGCAAACAATTGTGAAGGATGGGATGATGATCAAACTGTACCAAGCCCCAAATGCCCATCCTGATTGGGAAGTTGAGGTTCATGTTGTTTTCGAAGATGAACATTTTGCCGTATTGAACAAGGCACCGGGAATTCCTGTCAATGGAAACCAGCATCAAACACTCGAACGTACGTTGCCTTTCAATTTGAGCCCTACGAAGCAGGTTGATGCACTTCCTGCTCCCGCTCCTGTGCATCGGTTGGACAACCCCACTTCAGGGCTGGTAATTTGTGCTAAAACAAAAGCAGCTCAGGTCGCTTTTGGACAGCTCTTCTTGAACAAAGAAATCAAGAAAACGTACAACGCATTTTTAGTGGGAGACGTTAGTGGAAGAATAGATGTGCTCATGCCAGTTGACGGTAAGCCGGCCAAAAGTGTTATTAAACCGCTGTGGGTTAGCGAAAAAGAAGAGGGCAAAGAGATGTATTCCATGGTTGAAATGAAACCAGTCACTGGAAGAAAACATCAGTTAAGACTTCACTCTTCTTGGTCTGGGCACCCTATTATGGGCGACAAGGAACATGGAATGCGCACGAAGCTGAAAGGGCGTGGCATGTACTTAGCGGCCACAAGACTGGAGTTTCACCACCCAATCACAGGGGAAGAAATGGACATTCGAATTCCAATGCCTAAGAAATTTGTGACACTGCAAAAGCTCTTGAGCAATCCTAGTGTCAAAAAGGAAGAAGACGCTAGTTCAACTGACGGAGAATAAATTCATCCACTTTTCGCAAATACGCTTCGCCACCAACCCTGACAACAGAGTTATGGTCGGCTCCAGGTATTTCTAACCATGTTTTATCCTGGGAAAGGAGCGCATCAAAGTTTCGTTTTCCCAAGGCCATAGGAATGTGTACATCTGCTGTTCCATGGACGATCAACGCAGGTTGTTTTATCAATCCGGCTGCCAATTCTGGTTGAACCATTTCAGGATCAAAACCAGCTTTTTTTCCTGCGGCAGAAAGTGCCCAATCCGAAATAAAACTAAGTTGAACACCAGAAAGTCGCTTCATGTATTCAAATACTACTTCTTCCATACTTGGGAAGGTAGATTCCACGATGACAAAATCAACGTCTGAGCATATAGAGGCGGCCTGCAGCGCAACCGCCCCTCCCAAAGATGTTCCGTACAAACCTATCGGCTTCTCTCCCTGTTTAGAAATGATGTACTTCACTAATTCTTCTACATCGTTTTTCTCAAAAAATCCATAGGTACAGTATTCACCCGTACTCTTACCATGCGCTCTTAAATCGAAAAGCACGACATTCAATCCTTGATTCACGTAGCGTTGTGCCCTACTTACGAAGAACTCTTTCGAACCTCCGATGCCATGAATGAACACCAACGTCCCTTTCGGATCAGGCGTATTGGCATTGATAAACCAGCCATTTAAGTTGACTCCATCGGCGCAAGAGAGGTTAAATTCATCGTAGCCGTAAGAATTCGAAGCGGGACTGGGAATCTCATTGAAATAAGTAAGAAGCGTCTTATCAGTTATTTTACGGGGGGCCAGTATTAAGTGAGGCGCTAGGTGAAAAACAACCACATACCCACCCGTCAGAATCACAATTATTGTGGTCAAGATGAGTTTGAATAACCTACCTCTTACTGCTAATAATTTCACTTTTGGATGAATTGGTTTTATTGTGAACGTAGTGGAGCTCTCAAAATTGCTCGAGGTATACCTTAGGTGTATGCCCCCCCCATTCCCTCCAACTTCATGTTCATTTCGATGGACGAAGTATGCTAAGCTCGCCCCTTTATCAATCCACTCAACAAGAACTGCACCAATGTACGGTTCTAATTTAAAGATGAAGAAACACTCTTTTCCCGTCTTTAGTGCAGTCTTTTTTTCAATGATGATTCATAAATTTTCCATCCTCCACAGAGGAAACTTATCTTGCACCCAAAATCTAGATCATGTCAGAAATTATTTCAAGGTTAGAAGGTGGTGTATTGGAAATCACATTGAATCGTCCCGCCGTGTTCAATAGTTTCAACAGAACCATGGCTCTTGCCCTTCAGAAGGAATTGGATGCCGCAGAAACCAATGATGACGTGCGTTGCATTGTGCTCATTGGAGAAGGAAAAGCATTCTGTGCAGGTCAAGATTTAGCCGAAGTAATGGACCCAGAAGGCCCTGAATTGACAAAAATTGTTGGCGAACATTACAACCCCATTATTGAGCGCATTCGTTCAATCGAAAAACCATTTGTTGCCGCCGTTAATGGCGTTGCTGCAGGTGCTGGGGCCAACATCGCTTTGGCATGTGATGTTTGTGTTGCTAAAGAAAGCGCCAACTTTATTCAGGCATTTTCGAAAATTGGGCTTATTCCTGACAGCGGTGGAACCTTCTTTTTGCCACGTATCATCGGTTTTCAGAAAGCCAGTGCATTGGCCTTTCTTGGAGATAAAGTGAGTGCTGAAGAAGCAGAACGCATTGGAATGATCTATGCCTTTTTCCCAGATGATCAATTCAATGAAGGGGTGGCTAAACTAGCAGGCAAGCTCGCATCAATGCCTACCAAAGGTCTTGGTCTAACGAAAAGGGCCTTCAACCAATCCATGACCAACAACCTCACTGAGCAATTGGCCGTGGAAGAAAAGCTTCAAACCGAAGCTGGTCAAACACACGATTACAACGAAGGAGTGAACGCCTTTCTCGAAAAACGCAAACCGTCTTTCACAGGCAAGTAATTCGCCTATTCACTTTCTTTATTTGATAACCTCTTCTTATTCACCTGTTGACAGGACTGAAATCTGGTAGCTTTACTTTAGAATGCTAAAGCTGTAAATGATCTCTCCCTACAAAAATATAGTGCTCATAGATGATGATGCGATCAACAATTTGTTGAACCGGCAATTCTTGTCATTTGTTTTACCGCAGTCAACCATCAACACTTTTCATGATGCAAGACTACTTGTCCGCTATTTGGTAGAAGGTAAAATAGCGCGACCTGACCTCATATTTTTGGACATTAACATGCCCGAAATGGACGGATGGGAATTCCTATATCACATGGATCGAATCAACTGCAATGCTGAAGTCATGATTTTGAGTTCATCACTTCACTGGGATGACATCCAAAAAGCGAAGGACTACCAGCGTGTGAAATGCTACATTGAGAAGCCACTAACAGAAGATAAGATTGAGCGTTACCTCATCCATCAAAAATTCGAAAACATTGAATTGGATTGATATTTCGGACTCTCTTCCAGAGCACGAACAACGCGTTTTAGCCTTTATTCCTGAGAACAAAGTTTACCTACCCGGACTGGAATTGATAGCCGAAAAACGGGAGGTAATCGTCTTGAAGTTTCTTAAAGATTTCTACATCGACCGTCCTGAAAAACAAGAAAAGCACGGACTGCATTTTTGGCAAGGCGAAGGAAATAGTAACCACTTCTTCAGTGACGTTACCCATTGGGCTCCAATCCCTGACGGCCCTGCCTAACGCAGAACAAGCTCATCACAGAACAACCACGCAGGTTCACCCGGTGCATCATGCCAATCTGGACAAATACCTCTGTTTACCGCAGTAACACGAATTCCTACTGCATTTACTTCGTCAAACTGCGCCACCATTTTAACCACATCTTGCCTTCGGTCATTCACCTCCAGCGGATTCTCAACAGAAGCAACTGACTGCCATTTTCCAGCCTCATTTAAGACTTCCACTTTTAATTGAGTAGGCATGAAAATCCAAGCGTTGCTGTAGGTATAAAACTGAGTTGAAAGTGACGAAATGGTAGCAACAGTGTCTAGCCTAATTTCCGCCACCAAGTCATCCCCTTGCAGCGCCTGCCACCTTCCATCCCTAAAATCCTGTGTTCCTCGAACGCCGTCAACCAACGCTTTGTCGCCACCCCCCGTGTAATAAGTACTGTAGCCATTTGGCAGTTGTATATCAGTCCAAAGCGCTTTGTGCGAAGACAATGGAATAACCACGGTGTCTCCATAAGATTCGCCCCATCGGAGTGTCCTAACTAACAGTTCATTATCTGCCGTTACCATTGGCGCCTTTTCAATTCCTGACCACACCTCATCTGAGTTCAATTTCCATTGTACCTCGGCATCTTGAATTTGGGGAAGAAGTTGAACAGAAACGGCACCATCCATCTGGATTGGCGACACCGTGACCGGTACGGCTTCAATGCCAAAAGCAACCCCCATGGCCCTCAAATCAGCATATTCACGGTTCAGTTTAGAGAAAAACTGCTTCTCACTCAAGTTTGAAGTATCGGTCCATAGTACTTCAGACATAGCAAGTAGTCTAGGAAACATCTGAAAATCTACGCGTTCTTGAGGCGCGTGTTCAGTCCACATATTGCATTCTCCTCCAATGATCAATGCTTCTTCAGTAGGTGTGAGTCCTTCAGGTACTGGATCAAACGAATACACTTCCTTGACATCGGTTGATTTAATGGGGTAGTCGAAATACGCATGACTCGTTGGCGACATGATTACTTCGTGTCCAGACTGTGCAGCCTTGATTCCACCATCAAATCCTCTCCACGATTGAACCACCGCCCCTTCAGGAAGTCCACCTTCTAAAATTTCATCCCAACCTACTGTCTTTCGCCCCTTGGCTCCTAAGTAATTGACAAAATGTTGAATCATCCAGCTTTGCAGATGATGCTCATCCTCTAGTTCGTTTTCGGCAATTCGTTTCTGGCATTTACTGCAAGTTTCCCACCTGGTTTTTGGCGCTTCGTCCCCTCCGATATGAATGTATTCAGAAGGAAAAATTTCACACATTTCATCAAGAACTACCTCCAAAAAACGAATAGTCGAATCATTTCCTGCGCAATAGATATCTTTAAAAACGCCCCATTCATTTTCTACTTCAATTTGCTCTCCTGTGCAACCGAGCCAAGGGTATGCAGCGATGGCCGCTGAACTATGTCCAGGCATTTCAATCTCTGGAATTACGGTAATATGCCTTTCAGCAGCGTAGGCAACAACATCCTGCATCTCAGATTTGGTGTAGAAGCCACCATGAACCGATCCGTCTAATTCTGTTCGGTAGGCGCCAACCTCTGTGAGCTTCGGATAAGCCTCAACAGCTACTCTCCACCCTTGGTCTTCCGTAAGGTGCCAATGGAGCACATTCATTTTGTAGTACGCCAATAAATCAATGTAGCGTTTCACGAAATCAACTGTCATAAAGTGCCTGCAGCAATCGAAGAGCATTCCCCGGTGTTTGAATCGCGGCTCGTCTTTTAAGGTTACTGCCGGCATGGAAATTCCTTTCTCCTTCAGTTCAGCTTGAGAAGTAAGTTGAATCAACGACTGTACGGCATAGAACGCACCGCTTTTGGATCCAGCTAAGATATTAACCTGGTCATTCGTGCATTCAATTTCGTATGCTTCTTTCGGTAATTCAGTAGAAAAGGTGAAACGAAATTGAGCACTACTTGGCTTGTTTTGAAGGGTGCTTGAAATACCTCTTTCGTTCAGGTAAGTAGATAGAAAAGCTGCTTCTTGGGCGAAAAGGGAATCGGCATATACTCCTGATTCTGGATCAATAACCAACCATCTATCTTGTGTGACTAGGTGATTCGGTTGTGGAATGATGCCCGGTGATGCTACCGTTGTGATGAACACATCAGATTCCGATGTTTCAGTACATGAGGTGACTGCAAGTAGGAATACGAAGAAAAAGCAATGGAATATTATTCGAGCCATTCGGTGGGTTGTTCAGCTTGTAACGGTATGAAAATAGTACCTAATCCAAGGTAACTATAGGTCTCATTTCCCAAATCAAGGGTATATGTTGAGCAGATGAAATAATCTTTTCGTTCCGTTAAATTCTTAGCCAGCCCAGCTGCCGCGTTCGCTACACTTTTCTCCAGCATTTCTCCAATGGCTGTTTCGGCCTCCCCATTCTCATCTAATTTTTTCGTCAATTCTTTCTGCACGAATCCTTCGAAATCTTCCAATGTAGGATTGGTAAAAAAGAAGACAGCTCCGAGTAGCACAAGAACGATGAGAAATTTTTTCATGGTTTTACAGCTTATGCCTTCAAGTTAGCCAATTTCGTTTGAGCATGCATTACGACCGCAATTCCAGCGGTTTCAGTTCGAAGACGGTAATTCCCTAAGCTAACAACCTTCCAACCTGCCTTCTGAGCAAGCAGCACCTCATCTTCAGAGAAGTCCCCTTCTGGACCAATAGCAACAATTGAGGGAACAGTAGGATCATATTCTTGGTAGAAATCGGTCGTCTTCTGCTCTCCGATGTAGGCGATGTATCCTTGTCTGTCTTTGTACATTTCAATCATTTCTGCAAAATCCCTAGGAGGGTGAATGTCTGGCTTGTACAAATGCAGGCTCTGTTTCATAGCAGAAAGTCCGATGCTTTCCCACCTGTCTTCGCGTGCATGCTTCCGCTCGCTGTGATCACACCAGATCGGTTGAATTTCGGTACACCCGAATTCTACAGCCTTCTCAATAAACCACTCAAATCGATCTCTTTTTTTGGTAGGTGCAATGGCTACGGTCAAGTCTGCTGTGTCTTTGTCGTAGCGTTCTACTTTGTGGAGTTGTAGTCTGCAACCATTGGCAGCCGCATTCATTATACTAGCTTCATATAGCCCTCCCATTCCATCAGTAAAAACCAAGTCATCATTGATTTTCATGCGCAACACTTTAATGGCGTGCGCAGACTCTTCAGGTGAGAGTAAAGCTTCGGTTTGGTGAATTTCAGTGGTGTAGAATAATTGCATAGCGATGTAAACGAAAAGAGCCGATTAAAAAAAACCGGCTCTTCAATTTTATGTAAATCTATGAACTTAGACTTTAGCTGCAACTTTTGGAGCTGCAGAAAGAATCTCCTCGTTCGCAAAATCACTGAACTGCTCAAAATTCGCAACAAACTTCTTCGCTAGGTCATTGGCCTTGGCATCATATGCATCCTTGTCAGACCAGGTGTTTCTTGGCGAAAGAATTTCTGTTGGAACATCCGGACACGTTGTAGGCATTTGAAGTCCGAATACGTTGTGCTCTTGGAAAGAAACGTTGTCTAGTTTTCCTTCCAATGCAGCTGTAATCATAGAACGGGTGTAGCTCAATTTCATTCTTGAACCAACGCCGTACTCACCGCCGCTCCAGCCTGTGTTCACCAACCAAACATTCACTTCATGCTGGTCCATTTTCTCACCAAGCATTTCGGCATACTTCGTAGGGTGAAGTGGTAAGAATGGCGAACCGAAACAAGCTGAAAATGCTGTTTGAGGCTCTGTAACTCCTAGCTCAGTTCCAGCAACCTTCGCTGTGTAACCTGAGATAAAGTGATACATCGCTTGTCCTTTCGTTAGCTTCGAGATCGGAGGCAATACACCGAACGCGTCGCATGTAAGGAAGAATATGTTCTTCGGAATACCTCCACGAGAAGGCTCCATGATGTTATCTATGTGATGAATCGGGTAAGACACACGTGTGTTTTCCGTCTTCGACTTGTCTGCGAAATCTGGTGTACTTCCGTCGTCTTTGAAGCCAATGTTTTCTAGAATCGCTCCAAATTTGATGGCATCCCAGATTTGTGGTTCTTTTTCTTGCGAAAGGTCAATGGTCTTCGCGTAGCATCCTCCTTCAAAGTTGAACACTCCTGTACTAGACCAACCGTGTTCGTCATCGCCAATTAAGCGTCTGTTCGGGTCCGAAGAAAGCGTTGTTTTCCCTGTACCAGAAAGGCCAAAGAATACGGCTGCATCTCCTTCTTTACCAACGTTTGCAGAGCAGTGCATAGAAAGCACTCCTTTGTCATGCGGCAACACGTAGTTCAATACAGAGAAGATTCCTTTTTTGATTTCACCTGTGTACCCTGTTCCACCAATGATGATCATCTTTTTGGTGAAGTTCAAGATGGCGAAGTTATGCTGACGTGTTCCATCGATATCTGGAACAGCCATGAATTCTGGAGCGCACACAATGTGCCAATCAGGATTGAAGTTCTCTACTTCTTCCTCCGTAGGGCGAAGGAACATGTTGTAAGCGAACATATTAGACCAAGGAAATTCGGTAATTACACGAATGTTTAATCTATGCTGTTCATCTGCGCATGCATAGGCATCGCGAACGTATACATCTCTGTTGGTCAAATAAGCACTCATTCTGTTGAAGAGCTTATCGAAATTTTCTGGTGTAAACTTGATGTTCACATTTCCCCACCAAACAGAATCTGCTGTTTTCTCATCTACAACCACAAAACGGTCTTTAGGTGATCTTCCAGTAAATTCTCCGGTGTCAACTGCAAGTGCTCCTGTGTTTGTGAGCATTCCTTGTCCGTTAACAATGGTTTCTTCTACAAGCTCTGCAGGCGTTAAGTTCCAATAAGCATTGGCAATACCTCCAAGTCCGATGCGCTCTAATGAGGCATCCTCAGCTTTCCTTCCGAAATGATTCATATATCTGCTTTGTTACTGCTTAGGTAAGCAAAATTAGGCCTTTTACAGCGTTTAGGAACAAGCAAAAGGGGCCATTCTGCCCCTCACTTTTTCCACAATATTGAATCATTCAACGCTAACTCCCTAGCCATAAACTAAGTGTTTATTTGACACTTTGTTGACGAATTATTCGAATCAGAAAAAGTCCCCAGCCTAAAATCATCAGAATCCCACCAATTGGAGTAATTGGCCCTACAATTTGCCGAATGGAAGCACCCGCAGGCAAGAACACGAGCGCATACAATGAACCCGAGAAAAACAGGCCACCAACCACCAAAAACCAAGGTAACTTGGAAGGAGATGGCAGAAAAACGTTCTCAATGATCACCATCATCAAAATGCTGAAACCCATCCAAAACTGATAACGTACAGCCAGCTTGAAGGTGTCAAGTTCAGCGGGGAATAATGACCCTTTTAAGAGGTGAGCAGCCATTGCTCCAAGAATGATAGCTGTCATCACAAAGAGACTGGCTACTACAAGTAAACGTTTTGATTGTGGATTCACGCGTTGAGCTTTTGTATATTCGGACAAAATTATCACAATGCGTTTGAACCAACTATTGATTGCCCTTTCCCTTTTCGTATTTCTTGCTTCATGTGGAACCGAGGAAGCTCCTGTGAGCAAGCCTGAACTTACTACTGAAGCAGAAACTACACAAACCGAATCATCTGCTGTGGAGCAACCCCAAATTGGTCAGCAATCTCCTGAGAAAGCTGAAATTGCTAGACAAGCGAGAGAAAAGTTCGAAGAGCAAAAGCAAACGTTGTTGAAAGAAAATAACAACACTACAAGTCCTTACAAATACATCATTACCAATGATGGCTACAGCATTTTTGCTTCTATGGTGAAAAAGTCTAGCGTTAGCAAGCACATACACGGTGGAATGGTGACCTTGTTGGCTCCAAAGAACAGAGCGTTTGACGATTATCCGAATTACGCGAACCTTCTCAAAGAGGGCAATGAAAGTCAATTGGATGAGTTCATCAATCACTACGTGCTTGATAAAATGTATACCTACAAGGCGATCAAAACAGAGAGTTCAATCGAAACGCACGCTGGAGTTCCTCAAAAAGTGAATGACAGAGGAGGTATTACCGTTGGAGGAGCTAGTATTTCGCAAGACGAAGTTTTCACTAGTCAAGGAAACGTGATTGGCATGAACGAACTTTACTTCGTTGCTGACGCAATCAAGTAAATTAAGACTGCATCATTTTACCCCGTGCTTCATTGCGCAATGCCTTAATAGCTTGCTTAATCGCACTATTTCCTGTTTTATTTTCTAGGTCGAAGATCTCCTTAGACAACTGCATGGAGCTTCCTTCAGGGCCCACTTTTGTGGCTGCAATTTTGATGAGCTGAAGGGTCTCTTCCTTCGCTATGCGGGTCATTTCCCACGCTCCATCGCTCACGTAAACTTGCATACTAATGTTGTGTTCATACTCCTCTCGAATTGCTTTTAACAACTCTAGCTGGAGCTGAGAACCGTTCATACTTCCTCTGTTAATGCGCATGACCAAATTACTTGGCGTAATACGCTCGAGCATTATTGTCAGTCGCTCATAAGCCTTCAATTGCAGCGGCAAACTTTGCTTGAGCAATTCAATTTTGATCTGTGCAGTTTGAAAGTCGCGCTGGTCTTTCCGCATGTTGTTGAAGAAAATATACGCTGTAACGAACACTAAAAGTGCCGGAATAAGGGGGAATATGAAGTCTAGAACTGTATCCATTTCAGTACCTTTCGAAAGTAAATGATGCGTTTTGTCTATTGTGAAACGCTAAGGAAACAATTTTGTTGAAGTATCGCACATGAAAAAGCAAATTACATTCACCATCGTCTTGTCAATGCTCACCGTTCTAATGCATGCCCAATTCGACATCATGCGAAACGAAGAGCTCGTTTTCATGGAAGATGGAGAAACCCTGGAGAACCCGTTCGTTGGTGGTTTGACCGCCCCGCAGATTTCCCGCTTTGATGCCGATTTTGACGGCGACTTAGACCTATTTGTCTTTGACAGAGATGGAAACCGAAAGTTGGTATTCATCAACAACGACGATACTCCTGGAGTTATTGATTATACGCACGCCCCTGAGCTTAGTGCTGCTTTTCCTGATGTAAAAGACTGGGTGCTCTTGCGCGATTTCGATTGTGACGGAAAACAAGATCTTTTCACCGGATTTCAATCTTCTATTCAAGTTTACAGAAACACGTCCACAGAAGAAGATGGATTGCAGTTTGAACTGTACAACGCACAACTGCAAGCCGAATTTGACTTCGGAGGTGGACCAACGATGTTACCACTTGTTTGCTTGACAATTGACATGCCCTCCATTACAGATTACGACGGGGACGGCGATTTGGATATTGTAACGTTCACTGAGTCTGCAACAACCATTTACTTTTTCGAGAACAAAAGCGTTGACAACGGAGACTGTTCGTTATTGGAATTCGAATGCACGAACAGGTGCTATGGAATGTTGGCTGAAAGCACCGAAGACAACCTCATCATCTACGGACAAGAGTTCGTTGATGAGATGTTCTGCTCTTTTAACGTTGCTGACCCTAGGTCGAATGGAGAAAGAGATGGCGTGCATGCTGGCGGATCGTTACTGAGTGTAGATTTGGATGACAACGGACTACTTGATCTAATTATAGGAGATGTGTCTTTTACCAATTTGACAGCCCTGTACATGGAAGATGCCGTTGACGGCCAAGACAGCACTGTGGTGGTAGACGATACCTTCCCTGCAGTGAACTTTGAAACAATCGCCGCAGATGTACAACGCTTTCCGGCAGGTTACTATGAAGACATCAACAACGACGGTGTTTCAGACTTGCTGATTGCGCCAAACACCCGAATTGAAGCGGATGATGACAATAGCTTGTGGCTTTACATCAATGAGGGGACCAATACCCTTCCCGATTTCGAATTTATTCAAACCGACTTCCTTCAATCAGACATGGTAGAGGTAGGAAGAGGATGCTATCCCGTGATGTTTGATCAAAATGGCGATGGGCTGAAAGACTTGGTACTGGCGAACAAAGAGTACTACATGGATGTGGATGTACTTCCGTCCCAACTAGCACTTTACCTGAACACAGGTACCGCTACCAATCCGGAATTTACCCTGGAAGATACCAATTGGTTGGACATTCCTTCGCTTTCAATTGAGAGTATTTACCCCGCTTTTGGAGACTTGGATGGAGACGGTGACGAAGACATGATCCTTGGGGAAGAGACCGGAATATTGCATTACTTCGAAAATACTGCTGGTGTTGGTCAACCCGCTGAAATAAGCTTGGAAACTCCGGCTATTCAAGGAATTGATATCGGTCAATTTGCTACTCCTCAACTCTTTGATTTGGACGAAGATGGGCTTCTCGATTTATTGGTTGGAGAGAAGCTTGGTATTGTAAATTATTTCAGAAATACCGGGACGGCTACCGATTATGAATTCACCCAAATGCAAGGTCAGGCACTTGACAGCTTAGGTGGTGTAGCGGCCGAAAACTATCTAGGGATCAACGGTTATAGTGTTCCACACATGATCAAAGACACCGATGGAACGTTCTACTTGTTTGTGACCAATGAAAAAGGGGGCGTGCAGTTGTACAATGGAATCAATGACAACCTCGATGGATACTTCAACGACATCACTCCTAACCTACCAGTTCAGCGAGAAGGTGATAGAGCGGCCTGCTGGGTTGAAGATATAAACGGTGATGATGTGCAAGAGCTATTCTATGGCATCGCGAATGGTGGTCTTATTTTCTACCAAGGCGACGTTGATGATAGTGTCTTTGAAACAACGCAAGCATCTCCTTTCATAGGCTTGTATCCGAACCCTACATCTGGAACAACGCGTGTAGAATTACAACACGCCAGCCAAGGAAGTATATTTGTTCATGATGCTTTAGGGCGAAATGTAGAAGTTATTCAACTGAACGGACAAACGACCGTAGAACTTGATGCTTCTCAATGGCAAAGTGGTCTTTATTTCGTTGAATGGCGAGACGGCACAGAGCGTCATATCAGAAAGCTGGTCATCAATGAATGAGGAATATACCTTTGAAACAGCCTTTGGCGCTGTAGAAATTCAAACAAATGACAATCAGCTCAGCGGGTTGCAATTCTGTGATCATGAAATCGATTTAACCATTCCATCTTCTTTTCAAAAAAGATGCATTCATCAGATCACCGAATACCTCAACGGACAACGTACTGAATTTGATTTAGACGTTGCCATTCACTGCACACCGTTCCAGCAACGTGTCTATCAAGAAGTGATGGCCATTCCGTTCGGCAAAACAATCACGTACGCAGAATTGGCAGAGAAATGTGGAGGAAGCAAACACACACGTGCAGTAGCCAGGGCGAATGCCACAAACACCCTATTGATTCTTATTCCTTGTCATAGAGTCATTGGCTCTGACGGCATTTTAACTGGCTATGCGGGTGGATTAGCCAAAAAGAAACGCCTTCTTCAAATGGAAGGTGCTTTGCCCCAATTAGATTTATTCGCATAAAAAAAGAGCCACCCTTTCGAGTAGCTCTTATCTATGAATATGTAGTAGGCTTAAGCCTGTACTTTCAACATGTTGTCAAGAACATCTTTCACTTCGCGAACTGCTTTCGCTGAAGTTTCAAGCATTGCTTTCTCTTCGTCGTTCAATTGAAGTTCAATGATTTCTTCGATTCCGTTTTTACCAAGTTTAACTGGCACACCAAGGTATAGATCAGAAAGACCATACTCTCCTTGAAGCCAAGTACAAACTGGGAAAACACGCTTTTGATCTTTCACAATCGCCTCTACCATTTGAGCAGCCGCGGCACCTGGTGCATACCAAGCAGAAGTACCAAGAAGGTTTACGATTTCTCCTCCACCTTTCTTTGTGCGCTCAACAATTGAATTCAATTTATCAGCGTCGATCAATTCTGTAACAGGGATTCCACCTACTGTTGTGTAACGTGGAAGTGGAACCATGGTATCACCATGACCTCCCATCAACACAGCCTGAATGTCTTTTGGAGAAACATCTAGTGCTTCAGCCAAGAAAGAACGGTAACGTGCGGTATCAAGGATTCCTGCCATTCCAAACACCTTCTTGCTATCAACGTTTGCGTTTAGGTACGCACAATACGTCATAACGTCTAGTGGGTTAGAAACAACAATAATTTTAGCGTCTGGAGAGTGCTTGATTACATTTTCAGTAACGCTTTTTACAATACCAGCATTCGTCGCGATCAAGTCGTCACGACTCATTCCAGGCTTACGTGGAAGGCCAGAAGTAATAACAACTACTTCGGATCCAGCAGTTTTGGAATAATCATTGGTAGAACCAATAGTGCGGGTGTCATAAAGATTGATTGGTGATGTCTCCCAGATATCGAGAGCTTTACCTTCAGCGTATCCTTCTTTGATGTCAAGAAGAACAACTTCATTGGCAACTTCGCGCGTAGCTAAAACATTGGCGCAAGTAGCTCCAACGTTTCCAGCTCCAACTACAGTAACTTTCATGAATGAACGTTTTTTGAAATATGTATCAGAACAAGTAAATCAAAAGGACTATCCTTTTGGGGATGACAAAATTACAAAACAATTTTTGTTCAGAACCATACGTTTACAATCAATCCTGCAAATTAGAAATCCTTACTTTTGAAGTGTATGAATACCTGGAAATTCAATCTTACATTAATCGGCCTTTTTTTGGCAACTTTTGCCTTCGCTCAGCCCGATAAAACCTTGCCTGAAGGCGAATATGGTGTCGACTACAACGTCACCGACTCCCAAGGAAAAAAGCAGGGAAATTGGGTGCGCGTTTACAAAAATGGACGCATCTACTACAAAGGACAATTTGAAAATGATGTCCCTTCGGGCGAATTCTGGTTTTGGTATGACACCGGCGAAACCATGAGCAAGGTCGTCCACTTGGACGGTAAAAAGCACATGGACGTTGTGAATTACTACAAAAACGGACAACCCATGAGTGCCGGTCATTACAAGGAAAGCAAGGCCATTGATAAAGTGGATAAATTAAGAGATGGAGAATGGACATTCTACTCAGAAGAGGGCGCCGTTAAAACGGTCGAAAACTATACCATGGGACTTCGAAACGGGAAGAGTGTTAGCTTCTATCCGAACGGAAAAGTCTTATTGGAGTACAACTTCGAAAACGATCTTCGCGAAGGTCCATGGGTAGAATACTTCGACAACGGAAGAGTTAAAAGCAAAGGCAAAAGTACCAAGGACGAATACAACGGGCCATTTGAACTGTTTCACTATTCAGGCACGTCAAAAATGCGTGGTTTCTATGCCAATGGTAAGAAAGATGGCGTATGGATTTTCTTCAATAAAGATGGTAGCATTCAAATAACCACCAAATTTGACAACGGTGTTGAAATTGCCACGAAAAGAGAAAACGGCGAGTTCACTGATTATTATGAGTCAGGCATTCCAAAAGCCTACTACCAGTACGAAGACGGAGAACTAAGCGGCCCTTTTCAAGAGTTCTATGACCAAGGCCAATGGACTCAAGAACCACTTGATCAAGCCCAACCTGGAGGAGGTATCCAGTTCAAAGAAAAGCTAATAGGTACCCAGATTTTGCGCGAAGGTGATTATCTTAACGGAAAATTAGATGGCCCTGTCACATACTACGACGAACGCGGACGCGTAATTCGTGAAGAGAACTATGTAGACGGGGAGCTCGAATCTTCAGAAGAACGATGAAACATTTACTACTCATCTTGACACTTATTGCTGTTGTCTCCGGTTGTAAAAAGACGGAACCAGATTTCGAAGCAATTGACCTTGGGTATGACTACTTTCCTACCAAGAACGGCTGGTTCGTGGATTACGAAGTGGATTCCATTTCGCACAACATCACGGTAGATACCACACACTTTTTCCTTCGGGAAAAAATGACCGAAGACTTTATTGACGAAGAAGGACAAGTAGCTTGGACCCTTGAACGTTACAAGAAGAGTCAACTTCAAGACACTTTCGTACTAACAGATGTTTGGGTTCAAAAACGAACGACAACATCTGCTGAAAAAATTGAAGAAAACCAGCGCTTTATCAAACTGGTATTCCCTGTTGAAGAAAACGATACGTGGAACGGCAATGCCTACAATGCCATGGATCCATGGAACTATCGTTACACCAATGTTGGCGATCCTTACGAAATTGATTTTTTCGACTTCCAAAATACCCTAACAGTAAGTCAGCGTAACAACATCAACTTGGTAGATCAGGAAGTGGCCTATGAAGTTTACGCAGACGGTATTGGTTTGATTTACAAAAGTTTGAAAGACCTGGAGTATCAAAACTTTGAGGTTACAGGTGTTGAAATTGAAATGAAAGCGATTGGATACGGAACACTTGAATGAGAATTGTTCTTGTTTCCATAAGTCTCTTTTGTTGTCAGCTTCTCACAGCGCAAACGGCTCCCATGCGATTTTGGGTGCAGTTCAGCGATAAAGCGAATTCCTCTTTTAGCGTCGATCAGCCCAACGCGTTCCTCACAGGAAATGCAATTGCCCGAAGGGAAAAAATGGGCATCCCCATCACCGAAGAAGACATTCCCGTTTCTACTGATTACATCAACCAAGTGCTTGATCTGGGAGAAATCTATTACCTCCACGAAAGTAAATGGTTCAATAGTATTTCCATCCTAGTGCCAGACAGCGCTTTGATGCTTCAAGTGAGCGCCCTTCCATTCGTTGTCTCAACACGACAAGTGAAGCAACTCAAAACATCCCCTGTTCCAGAAGCAATGCACCAACGTTCCAATGAAACCATTGTGCCTTCTGAGTACGGTGAAAGCCTCCGTCAAATTGAAATGCTCAACGGCCTCCCTTTGCACGCGCTAGGCTACCAAGGGGAAGGAATGAACATCGGTGTCTTGGATGCTGGATTTCGTTTTGTAAATATTCTGCCAGTATTTGAGAATGCGCGAAGCGAATTTCGAATTGCTGGATTGAATGACTTTGTGGACCTTGACTTAAATGTAGATGGCCACAGCAACCACGGAACCTATGTGCTAAGTACCATGGCCGGTTATGCTGAAGGTGAACTCATTGGCACCGCCCCAAATGCATCCTACTTCCTGTTTCGCACTGAAGACTCGGATTCTGAATTCATCATTGAAGAAGACAATTGGGTAGCAGGTATTGAACGCTGCGACTTTTTGGGGATGGACTTGGTGAACAGTTCGCTCGGTTACAGCACTTTTGACAATCCTGAACAAAACCATTCGTATGCCGACATGGATGGCGAAACAACACGCATTTCAATTGCGGCCCGCATTGCGTCTAGAAAAGGCATGATCGTTGTGACCAGCGCTGGCAACAGTGGCGCTTCAGCATGGAAGTACATTACCGCGCCTGGTGATGCTAAGGAAATTATTACCGTTGGTGCCGTTGATGCTGAAGAAAAACACGCCGCATTCAGCAGTTTTGGCCCTTCATTCGATGGAAGAGTAAAACCCGATGTCATGGCAATGGGAGCTGCAGCCACTTTCGCTTCTTTAGACAGCACGTTCATCCAAGGCAATGGCACCTCTTTTGCGTCGCCAATTCTTTGTGGAATGACGGCCTGTTTGTGGCAAGCACACCCGAATAAAAGCAATACGGAAATCATGGATGCTGTGAAGCAAAGTGCTCATCTTTACACGGCGCCAAATGACAGCATGGGGTACGGTATTCCAAATTTTTGGACCGCTCATTTATTGCTTCGCGAAGCAGACACTTCGAATGATTCCGAGTTGACGCTCTACCCAAACCCGACATCCGGAAATGTTCGATTCGAACTGGAGGTGTCTGATTCAGACGAACCGCGTAACGTTAGGGTCTATGATGCGAGCGGCAGAATTGTCTACGACCAGTGCTTCGAAGTGCTAGAAGATCAGGTTCTTGGCGAATTGCAATTGCCTTCAGACCTCACACCTGGAACTTATTTTGTTGAAGTTTCAGGAGTTGTTTCTAGGCTCCTGTTCTTGAAAGAGTGAATTAGTAACCGTACTTATCTTTCCAAAGGGATTTCAAATACGTTCTCAGGTTGTTCTCCCGAGGATTGTTCCCAGGCTCATAAAAGGTTGTTCCACTGAGTTTTTTCGGAAGGTATTCTTGCGCGCTAAAATTGTCGTCATACGAGTGGCTGTATTCGTAGTTTTTTCCGTACCCAAGGTCCTTCATTAAATTCGTAGGTGCGTTTCGAATGTGCAACGGAACAGGTAAATTACCTGTTTGTCTCACCGATTGTTGAGCTAATCCAATGGCCGAGTAAGCGGCATTGGACTTCGGCGAACTAGCCAAGTAGGTAACACATTGTGCCAAAATGATGCGCGATTCAGGCCAACCTACTCGTTCCACTGCTTGAAACGTTGTTGTTGCCATAACTAAGGCTGTCGGGTTCGCGTTTCCAATGTCTTCGCTGGCCAATATGATTAATCTTCTGGCAATGAATTTGGCATCCTCTCCCCCTTCCACCATTCTGGCTAGGTAGTACACAGCGGCATTCGGGTCACTGCCTCTGATGCTCTTGATAAAAGCCGAAGCAATGTCGTAATGCATCTCCCCTGCTTTATCATACATCACCGGGTTTTCCTGCACCACTTTGTGCACGAGTTCATCGGTCACCTCTACTTTTTTCGAGCTAGCTGAATTGACAACCAACTCAAATATGTTGAGCAACCTACGTGCATCACCGCCACTAAATTTCATCAGGGCGCCCGTTTCCTTCAGCGTGATGTTTTTGTCAGCGAGCTCTTCGTCTTGTTTCATCGCCCTGTCTAACAAATGCGTCAAGTTATCTTCCGAAAAAGGCTTCAACGTGTACACTTGGCAGCGGGAGAGCAAAGCGGGAATTACTTCGAATGAAGGGTTTTCAGTGGTTGCACCAATCAAGGTAATATCTCCTTTTTCAACCGCCCCTAGTAAGCTATCTTGTTGCGACTTGCTGAATCGATGGATCTCATCGATGAATAAGATGGCATTTCCACCAAACATTCCACCGTGTCTCACTTTGGAAATAACTTCGCGCACTTCTTTCACACCACTATTGATGGCTGAAAGCGTGTAAAATGGCCGTTCCAGTGAGCTAGAAATAATACTCGCCAACGTTGTTTTTCCTACACCAGGAGGGCCCCAAAGAATCATGGAAGGTATGTTCCCACTTCGAATTACTCTACCCAATAGCGCCTCGTCTCCAACAAGGTGCCCTTGGCCGATGTAATCTTCCAGCGTCTTGGGACGCATTCGTTCTGCAAGTGGTGTAGAATTCATGACAACGAAGATCGAAAAACAAGATCAGATTGTACCTTCGTTCCATGAAACGATTTTTCAAATTTCTCGGATACTTGTTATTATTCTCTGCAATTGCTGGAGTTATCGCTTACTTCTACTACGATGAGCCTGTCCCAGAAGGGAGTTCGGGAATTGAAGCCGATCGTCTTGCTGAAAAAATGCTCGAGGCACTGAGCTATGATGACTGGCAAAACACCCGATATGTGACATGGAGTTTCAGAGGTGAGCACAATTATGTTTGGGATAAAGAGAATAACCAGGTGCAGGTTTCATGGGATGGAAAGAGCGTTCTCCTTTCGACGCAAAACCCATTCGATAACGCCATTGTTACACCTGCCAATAGCGCTCCTGAAATAGAAGAAAAAGCAATCAAAGATGCTTGGTCCTATTTCTGTAATGATTCGTTCTGGCTCATTGCACCGTACAAATTATTCGACCCAGGAGTTACTAGAGGCATCGTAAAAAGTGAAGATGGCAAGGAAGGACTTATGATCACATATGGCTCAGGTGGGGTAACTCCGGGAGATTCCTACTTGTGGCATTTGGATGCTCATCACATTCCTACTTCGTACCAGATGTGGGTAGAAATTATTCCCGTAGGCGGAATTGAAGCCACTTGGGACAACTGGATTAAAACAGCTACCGGTGCATTCATTTCTACAAGTCATTCCATTGGCGGAACGCCATTGGAACTGACGAATGTGAAAACGGCTCAGACCTTATCGGAGTTGAACCTGGAAGAAAATCTATTTAAAGGATTGAAGTGAGCTCAGCGGGACGCTTGTGTTTCCAACGTTTATGGGTCCACAACCAATATTGCGGCTCCCTTTCAATTTCAGACGCTAGAATGTCATGAATCTTCTCAATGATAGCCCCTGATGGGTAGTCATTGGGAGTCTCTGTCACCAATTCGTAGAAAATCTCATAGTGGCCTCGTTTCACTTTTCGGAGCTTACCGTAAACGACGGCCATGTCGTATTGCTTGGCATGACGCTCAGGCCCGTAGTACATAGCCGTATCTTGGTTTAGAAATTGGGCCCAGTGAGACTTCTTAGGATTGGCCGGCGACTGATCGAAACCGTATACAGAGCAGAAAGGTTCGTCTTTGTGCTTCGCCATCCACTCACTCGTTTCAACAGTTGGTACGAGTTGAAGTCCAAATTTGCCACGTGTAACCCGCATCTTCTTGTCAAACCAAGCATTGCTCAATCGTTTGTAAATGGCCATGATTGGCATTGGAGTATGGTCAGCTGCGGCAAGTGCATAAAGTTCCCAGTTGTTGTAATGTCCTCCGCAAAGCACTACTCCTTTTCCTTTGTCTTTCATTTGTTGAAAGATCTCCGTGTTATTGGCTTTCATCCGCTGGTCTACGGAAGATTTTCGAACGCTGAAATTCTTGAAACTCTCTACGAATATATCTCCCAAATGACGGTAGAATTTATTCATTATGGCTTTGTGCTCAGCTGCAGTTTTAGTGGGAAATGAGCGCTGAATGTTACCAAGAACTACCTTTTTACGGTATGGAAATACAGTCTTGAAGAGCAGAAAAATGAAATCACTTACTCTGTACAAAAGAAAGTACGGCAGCAAGCTAACCGGTTTTAAGAAGAGGTAATAAAGAATCTTTGCTCCCATGGTCGCCAAAGGTAATTAGTCTAAAGTGATTTTTATTCCATCATAAGCAATGCGCACGTTATCAGGAAGGGTTCTTTCTACTTCTTCGTGCTTGCCTAGAAGGTGCGAAATGTGCGTGAGCCATGCTTGTTCAGGCTTCAAAATGGCGATGATTTCTAGTGCTTCCTCCAAGTTAAAATGTGAAAGGTGCGTTTCAATTCTCAGGGCATTTATAACAAGGACCTTCACGCCCCTTAGTTTATCAAACTCTTCTGGCGCAATGTAATTTGCATCTGTAACATAGGCGAAATCATTGATTCTAAATGCTAACACAGGTAATTTGTGGTGCATTACTTGAATGGGAATAAAAGGAATTTTAGCCGCTTCAAACGGAGTCAGATCAATCGTATTCAAGGCTATTTCAGGCACTCCAGGGTAACGAATTGGGGCGAAAACGTAATGGAATTCACGTTGCAAAGCTTCTTGAACGCGCGCTGTAGCGAAAACGTCCATCTTTCTTCGCTGTTTGAAATTGAAGGCACGGATATCATCCAAGCCTGCCAGATGATCTTTGTGTTCGTGGGTGAAGACAACTGCTTCCAATGAGGCCACTTTATTTTGAAGCATTTGCATGCGGAAATCTGGTCCGGTGTCTATCACCACATTTCTACCTTCGTCCGAGATTAAAATTGAAGATCGAAAACGCTTATCGCGCGGATCGGATGATGTACAGACTTCACATTCACAAGCTATTACGGGAACTCCTTGAGACGTTCCAGTACCTAAAAGTGTCACTTCCATGTTCCCGCAAGGTACTTAAGCCAAAGAAGGAATGAAAGCCTTTTAGAGATCAAGGTAACCGATGGTTCCGCAATGGAGGTCATCGGTGAGGGCCTGCCAATCTTTAAACCCCAGTTTTTTGAGCACGTGAATGGAAGGAAGGTTTTCAACCATTGATCTACCAACCAGTTGCTTAAGGCCAAATTCACGCGCAAAATCAATGCAACGCTGTCCAGATTCGGTAGCGTACCCTTTGTTCCAAGCTGCTCTTTTGATCCGGAATCCAAGATCGGTGTAGTTCTTTTCGGGATGAAACTTAAGTCCGCACCAACCAATTTGTTCTCCTGTAATGTAGTCCTCAACAAGCCATCGGCCATATCCAACGTCGCGGTAATGTGAGTAAGACTGAATGAACTCTTTCGCCTCCTCTATTGAACCAAAAGGTACGTCGCCCGTGAATCTCATGACTTCCACATCCTTGTTCAAGGCGAAAAGAAAAGGGGCGTCATTGGGGTGAAATTCGCGAAGTGTTAGTCGTTCTGACCGCATTTGCTCTTTATCAATTGTTCTCTTCAAACGTACAGTGTTTTACCAAATAGAAAAAACCATTCGTGTATCGTTTGAACTCCTGCTTAGAAGGCTTTACATTTGTTACAAAGGAAACAATCCAGCCAGTGGAGATTGATCGCGTAGTATTATCGGCGAAGCAGAAAGCGCTTCGTGTGAATTTGAACCAGGATTTGTACGGCACATTTGCCGAAATTGGTGCTGGACAAGAAGTAGTAAGACATTTCTTTCAAGCAGGGGGAGCTTCAGGCACCATTGCTAAGACCATATCTGCTTACGATAAAGATTTCAGTGATGCCATTTACGGCAAGGAATCAAAAGGCAGGTATGTCTGCAAGCCTCGTTTGGTGAAGATGTTGGATTACGAATACGACTTGATGCAAGAACGTTTGGACCGACAGAAGCACCCGACTAAGCGGTTCTTCTCGTTTTCCAATACGGTTGCTACCATTAACTATCACAAGACCATTCAAGGTCACGGATGGTTTGGAGTTAAGTTTCAAACTGACCCCTCTAAGGAAGCGAACACCGTTATTATTCACGTACGTTTTCATGAAAATGATGCGTTGTTGCAGCACAACTCTGTTGGTTTACTTGGGGTGAACCTCATTTACGGATGTTTCTTTTTCTACAAAAAGCCCAATGACCTTTTGCTGAGTCTTTATGACAACCTTGGAAGAGATCAACTTGAAATCGATATGATCTCAATGGATGGGCCTGATTTCGAGCATGTAGACAACCGCTTATTAAGTTTACAATTGGTTAAGAACGAAATGACGGATGCCGTTATTTTTTCGCCAGATGGGAGAAACTTGCAAGCGGCAGACGTGCTTTATAAGAAGAACATCCTTGCCATTCGTGGAAGCTTCAGGCCTGTAACGAAGGTCAATATTGATATGATCATGAAGGGTTTCAAGATGTTCGAGGAAGAACACCGTGTTGAAACTGATAATGTTCAAGTGTTGTTTGAGATTACCCTGAATAACTTGAAGACGGATGGTGATATTGACGAAAAGGATTTTCTGGATCGTGCAGACATCTTGTGTTCGTTAGGTCAAACCGTATTGATTTCGAACTATTCAAAGTATTACAAACTGGTTGAGTACTTCTCAAGGTATACGAAGAAACGTATGGGCTTGATTATGGGAGTAAACAACTTGTTGGATGTATTCAATGAGAAATACTACCGTAATCTGAACGGAGGTATCCTAGAGGCATTTGGTATTCTCTTTTCACGCGATTTGAAGATGTATCTGTACCCTTGGAGCGATACTGACACAGATCAGTTGCTTACATCTGAATCAGCTCCTATATACCCGCGTTTGAAGCCGTTGTATGATTACTTGATTTTTAACAAGAGAATTGTAGACATCAAAAATTACAATGCCGACATTCTGCACATCTATTCTCGTCAGGTGCTTCAGATGATTAAGGACCGCGAAGATGGTTGGGAAGATTTGGTACCAACTTACGTAGATACCATTATCAAAGACAAAGAACTTTTCGGATATAAGAAAGGCGAAAAAGTCAAATAGACTTCTCTTTTTTTTCGAAAGTATGGATATAAAAAAAGCCACTCATATGAGTGGCTTTTTTAATGGGTTATGTTGTTGCTTATTCAGCTGGCGTAGCTTCTTCAGCAGCTTGTTGCTTAGCGCTCACAAGCGTTTCATACTCTTCTCTAGAACCAACAACATTCTTGTGGAACTTACGTGACCCAGTACCTGCCGGAATCAAGTGTCCTACAATTACGTTTTCTTTCAAGCCAAGTAGGTAATCAACCTTACCGCTCACAGCGGCTTCGTTCAACACCTTCGTTGTTTCCTGGAAGGAAGCAGCGGAGATGAATGACTTCGTTTGAAGAGAAGCTCTTGTGATTCCTTGAAGAAGTGGGCGAGATGTTGCTGGAATAGCTTCACGTGCCTCTACTAGTTGTTGATCTTTACGTCTCAAGATAGAGTTCTCATCACGCAACTTACGTGCGCTAACGATTTGTCCAAGCTTAAGCTCTTCAGAATCTCCAACTTCAGTTACCACAAGCATTCCATAGACGCGATCATTTTCCTGAAGGAAATCAATCTTCTCAATGTTCTGCTTTTCAAGGAAACGTGTATCTCCCTGATCTTCGATAACTACTTTCTTCATCATTTGGCGAACGATCACTTCAAAGTGCTTGTCGTTGATCTTCACCCCTTGTAGACGGTAAACCTCTTGGATTTCGTTTACAATGTATTCTTGAACAGCCGTAGGACCTTCGATAGACAAGATATCTGCTGGTGTAATAGCACCATCAGAAAGTTGCATACCAGCCTTTACCCAGTCATTCTCTTGAACAAGAATGTGCTTAGACAATGGCACGAGGTACTTCTTCTTTTCACCTGTACGTGACTCTACCATGATTTCACGGTTACCACGCTTGATCTTTCCGTAAGAAACGATACCATCAATTTCGGAAACAACTGCAGGGTTTGAAGGGTTACGTGCTTCAAATAGCTCTGTTACACGTGGAAGACCTCCGGTGATATCCCCAGACTTACCAGCTACACGAGGAATCTTCGCTAGAATCTCTCCAGGACCTACTTTCTTCCCTTCGGTCACATTGATGTGAGCTCCTACTGGAAGTGAGTATGTTCTAAGAACTTCATCGCCTTTGACAACTTCAATAGCCGGGTTCTTCTTTTTATCTTTTGTTTCGGTGATTACCATTTCCTGATAACCAGTCTGCTCATCTTGCTCAACGCGGTAAGTAACTCCTTCTTCGATAAATTCGAATTTGATTTCACCTTTCGCTTCGTTGATAATCACATTGTTGTATGGATCCCAGTTACAGATAACGTCACCCTTAGCAACCTTGTCTCCATTCTGCACGAACAAGTTCGCCCCGTATGGAAGGTTACCAGTAAACAACGTAACACCTGTTTTGGCTTCAACAATTTTGATTTCTGTAGAACGAGAAACAACAACATCTTGCATTGTTCCTTTGTCTGTCATTTGTTCAACAACACGAAGTTCATCCATCTCGATTACACCACCGTGGTTCGCCTTCAAATCACTTTCGTCAGAGATTTTAGAGGCGGCACCCCCGATGTGGAATGTACGAAGAGTCAACTTCGTTCCTGGCTCACCGATTGACTGTGCGGCAATTACACCTACAGCTTCACCTACTTGAACCATTCTTCTGCTAGACAAGCTTCTTCCGTAGCATTTGGCGCATACACCAGCTTTGGACTCACAGGTCAATACCGAACGAATTTCAACTTCGTCGATTCCAGCAGCCTCAATTTGCTTGGCTTCGTCTTCACGGATTTCATCGCCAGAAGCAACAATTACTTCGTCTGTACCTGGCATCAAGATGTCATGTACTGAAGTACGTCCGAGAATTCTATCTCCAATGCCTTCAACAATTTCGTCACTCTTCTTGAGTGGTGTTGCCACCAAACCACGAAGGGTTCCACAATCGTTTTCAGAAATAATTACATCCTGAGCAACATCTACAAGACGACGAGTCAAGTAACCGGCATCGGCCGTCTTAAGGGCTGTATCGGCAAGACCTTTACGTGCACCGTGAGTAGAAATGAAGTACTCAAGAATTGAAAGACCTTCTTTGAAGTTAGAAAGAATTGGGTTTTCAATGATGTCCTGTCCACCAGTCGCTGACGACTTCTGCGGCTTGGCCATCAACCCTCTCATTCCAGACAACTGACGAATCTGCTCTTTCGATCCACGTGCACCAGAGTGGTACATCATGTAGATCGAGTTAAATCCTTCCTTGTGTGTCTCCAAACGGTCCATCAAGATATTTGTAAGACGCGAGTTCGTGTGCGTCCAGATATCAATGATTTGGTTGTAACGCTCATTGTTTGTGATCAGACCCATGTTATAGTTGTCCATCACTTCACCAACTTTACCGTTGGCTTCGTTCACAAGCGTTACTTTTTCTTCTGGGATGATAATGTCATTCAAGTTGAACGAAAGTCCACCTTTGAAGGCCATTGTATACCCCATTGTCTTAATGTCATCCAAGAACTGTACAGCACGTGGTACACCAACTATCTTCAAGATATCACCGATGATATCACGAAGCGCTTTCTTGGTCAGAAGTTGGTTAATGAAACCAGCTTCATTCGGCACCATTTCATTGAACAATACACGACCAGTAGTGGTCTCGATGTATTCAATTTCGCCATCAGCGTTTTCCCAACGTAGCTTCAAGAAGCTATGGAGGTCCAAACTACCTTCGTTGTGTGCAATGATAACTTCTTCAGGAGAGTAGAATGTCATTCCTTCTCCTTTCATTGGCTCTTCTTTGGTAGACTTCTTCCCTTTCGTGATGTAGTACAATCCAAGTACCATATCCTGAGAAGGTACTGTAATTGGCGCACCGTTGGCAGGGTTCAGAATGTTGTGAGAAGCAAGCATAAGTAGCTGAGCCTCCAAAATTGCGGCGTTACCTAGTGGTAAGTGAACCGCCATCTGATCCCCATCGAAATCGGCGTTGAAGGCCGTACATGCAAGTGGGTGAAGTTGAATCGCTTTTCCTTCAATCAATTTTGGTTGGAAAGCCTGGATACCAAGTCTGTGGAGTGTAGGGGCACGGTTGAGGAGCACAGGGTGCCCTTTCAATACGTTCTCTAGGATATCCCAAACAACTGGTTCCTTTCTATCAACAATTTTCTTCGCTGACTTCACGGTCTTTACAATTCCACGCTCGATCATCTTACGGATGATGAATGGCTTGTAAAGCTCGGCTGCCATGTTCTTAGGCAAACCGCACTCGTGAAGTTTCAAGCTAGGTCCAACAACAATTACCGAACGTGCAGAGTAATCAACACGCTTACCAAGTAGGTTCTGACGGAAACGACCTTGCTTTCCTTTCAAACTATCTGAAAGAGACTTCAAAGGTCTGTTTGATTCTGTCTTTACTGCACTTGACTTTCTAGAGTTGTCGAACAATGAATCAACAGCTTCCTGAAGCATACGTTTCTCGTTACGGAGAATTACTTCTGGTGCCTTGATTTCAATTAGTCTCTTCAGACGGTTGTTACGGATGATCACACGTCGGTACAGATCGTTCAAATCTGAAGTCGCAAATCGTCCACCATCAAGAGGAACCAATGGACGCAATTCAGGTGGAATAACAGGAACCACTTTGATAATCATCCATTCTGGACGGTTCTCAATTCGTGAATTCGCATCACGAAGGGCTTCTACCACTTGAAGACGCTTAAGTGCCTCGTTCTTTCTTTGTTGAGATCCTTCAGTATTAGCCTTGTGACGAAGATCGTATGATAATTCGTCAAGGTTCATACGTCCAAGCAAATCATGAAGTGCTTCTGCACCCATTTTTGCGATGAACTTATTAGTATCCTTATCGTCTAAGTATTGGTTATCCTTTGGAAGCGCTTCTAGTGCATCTAGGTAGTCTTCTTCAGTGATAAAGTCCATTTCTACTAATGGGTTACCTTCTTTGTCTACTGCAGGCCCTGGTTGAATAACAACATAGCGCTCGTAGTAGATGATTTGATCCAACTTCTTTGTTGGCAAACCGAGTAAGTAACCAATCTTGTTAGGAAGCGACTTGAAGTACCAAATGTGTGCAACAGGAACAACCAACTGGATGTGTCCCATACGCTCACGACGTACTTTCTTTTCCGTTACTTCCACTCCACAACGGTCACAAACGATTCCCTTATAACGGATACGCTTGTATTTACCACAGTGGCATTCGTAGTCTTTTACAGGACCGAAAATTCGTTCACAGAACAGTCCATCACGTTCCGGCTTATAGGTACGGTAGTTGATGGTTTCTGGCTTAAGCACTTCTCCATGTGAGTGCTCAAGAATTTGTTCTGGTGAAGCGAGTGAAATCGTAATTGTTGTGAAATCACTCTTAAGCTTATTTATACGTTTTTGAGCCATAATCAATTTAGGTCAATCGTAAATAAATCAGGTCAGAGACCCCTTAATCCATAGACACGGTCAATCCGAGTCCTCGCAATTCGTGAAGAAGTACATTGAACGACTCTGGAATTCCAGGTGTCGGCATTGTTTCTCCTTTAACAATCGCTTCATATGCCTTGGCACGTCCAATTACATCATCAGACTTCACCGTCAGGATTTCCTGAAGGATGTGCGATGCACCATAGGCCTCAAGAGCCCAAACCTCCATTTCTCCAAAACGCTGACCTCCAAACTGCGCCTTACCTCCAAGAGGTTGCTGCGTAATCAATGAGTAAGGTCCGATAGAACGTGCGTGCATCTTATCATCTACCATGTGGCTTAGCTTCAGCATGTAGATCACCCCAACGGTTGCTGGTTGATCGAAACGCTGTCCCGTTCCACCATCGTAAAGGTAAGTTACACCATATTCAGGAACTTTAGCCTTTTCAGTGTAGTGGTTGATTTCTGCGATTGAAGCACCATCGAAAATTGGTGTAGCGAACTTCACTCCTAGGTTTTTACCAGCCCATCCAAGAACAGTCTCATAGATCTGTCCGAGGTTCATACGAGAAGGTACCCCTAGTGGGTTAAGTACGATGTCTACAGGAGTTCCATCCTCAAGGAACGGCATGTCTTCCTGACGAACAATCTTAGCAACAATTCCCTTGTTGCCGTGACGTCCGGCCATCTTATCACCTACTTTCAATTTACGCTTACGTGCGATATATACTTTGGCAAGTTTCACAATTCCTGCTGGAAGTTCATCTCCAACAGTGATTTGGAATTTCTTACGCTTGTAGATTCCGAGAAGATCGTTGTGCTTCAAGTTGTAGTTGTGAACGAGGCGCTTACAAAGCTTGTTGAGCTCCTGATCACGTGTCCAACCATCTGCATTAACGATAGAGTAATCAAGTGTCTGAAGTGCTTTAGCGCTAAACTTCACACCTTTCTTGATTTGCTCTTCTTTGTAGTAGTTGAATACTCCTTGAGAAGTCTTTCCACCAACTATCTTCATTAGTTTTTCAACTAGAAGCTTCTTCAATTCAGCTGCTTCCTTGTCAAACTCTTTATCTACAGCTTCAATGACCGCTTTATCAGCTGCCTTTGATTTTCTGTCTTTGATAGCGCGAGAGAAGAGTTTCTTATTGATCACGACACCTGTGCTTGAAGGTGGCACTTTCAATGAAGCATCTTTCACGTCACCTGCTTTGTCTCCAAAGATGGCACGAAGAAGCTTTTCTTCCGGAGAAGGATCTGTTTCCCCTTTCGGTGTAATCTTACCGATAAGGATGTCACCTTCGCTCACTTCTGCTCCAACTCTGATCAATCCGTTTTCGTCAAGATCTTTTGTTGCTTCTTCACTAACGTTAGGGATATCAGAAGTTAATTCCTCTACTCCTCGTTTCGTATCTCTTACTTCAAGTACGTACTCTGTAATGTGCACAGATGTGAAGATATCTTCACGTACTACTTTTTCAGAAATCACGATCGCATCCTCGAAGTTGTACCCTTTCCAAGGCATGAAGGCTACCTGAAGGTTTCGACCGATGGCCAACTCTCCTTTCTGCGTAGCATATCCTTCTACCAATACGTGACCTTTTTCAACTTTTTCACCAACTTCTACAAGTGGACGAAGGTTGATACACGTACCCTGGTTTGTTTTCGAGAACTTAGTAATTGGGTAAGAAACAGTGTCATCTTCGAAAGAAACCAAGAGGTCTTTTTCTGACATATCATACTTCACGCGAATTTCGCTCGCGTCTACATATGAAACTACTCCTTTTGCCTCAGCTGTTGCAAGAACTCTAGAATCTTGAGCAACACGTGCTTCAAGTCCGGTACCTACAATTGGAGATTCAGGCTGCAACAATGGTACTGCCTGACGCATCATGTTAGATCCCATCAATGCACGGTTGGCATCATCGTGTTCCAAGAACGGAATCAATGAAGCGGCAATCGATGCAATCTGGTTTGGTGCGATATCCATCAACTTCAACTCCTTTGGTGGAACTACTGGGAAGTCACCTTCCAGACGTGCCTTCACCACTGAAGTTTCGAATTGACCTTTGTCATCTACTTGGGCATTCGCCTGAGCGATGATCATTTCATCTTCCTCTTCAGCTGAGAGGTATGTTACTTTGTCTTCACCGTACTGCGCCTTTCCGTCTTTTACTTCACGGTATGGAGTTTCGATGAATCCAAGTCTATTCACTTTTGCATAAACACATAGAGAAGAGATCAAACCAATGTTTGGTCCTTCCGGTGTTTCAATCGTACAAAGTCTTCCGTAGTGAGTGTAGTGAACATCACGTACCCCGAATCCTGCTCTTTCACGGGAAAGACCGCCAGGCCCGAGTGCCGAAATACGACGTTTGTGCGTTACCTCAGAAAGTGGATTCGTTTGATCCATGAACTGAGATAATTGGTTTGTTCCGAAGAACGAATTGATCACCGAAGAAAGGGTCTTCGCATTGATCAAATCGGTAGGTGTAAATACCTCGTTATCACGAACGTTCATACGTTCACGAATAGTACGAGCCATACGAGCAAGTCCAACACCAAATTGGCTGTAAAGCTGCTCTCCTACGGTACGAACACGTCTGTTAGACAAGTGATCAATATCATCCACATCTGCGTTAGAGTTCACCAAGTCAATAAGGTACTTGATGATTAAGATGATATCTTCACGTGTAAGGGTACGCTGATCCATTCCAAGATCCAATCCGAGTTTACGGTTGATTCTGAAACGTCCAACTTCACCTAGATCATAACGTTGCTCAGAGAAGAAAAGCTTGTCGATTACTCCACGTGCTGTTTCCAAATCTGGTGGCTCAGCGTTACGAAGCTGACGATAGATGTACTCTACCGCTTCTTTTTCACTGTTTGAAGTATCTTTCTGAAGCGTATTGTAAATGATTGTGTAATCACTTTGGTTTACGTCTTCTTTGTGAAGAATGATGGTCTTAGCTCCTGACTCAAGAATGAGTTCTAGGTGCTCCTTTTCGATGATTGTTTCACGATCGATTACGACCTCATTACGTTCGATAGAAACTACTTCACCTGTATCTTCATCTACGAAATCTTCAATCCAAGACTTCAATACACGTGCAGCAAGTTTACGTCCTTGCACACGTTTCAAAGCAGCCTTAGACACTTTCACTTCTTCCGCTAGGTCGAAGATTTCAAGAATATCTTTATCGCTTTCAAAACCGATAGAACGAAGCAACGTTGTTACAGGAAGCTTTTTCTTACGATCGATGTAAGCGTACATTACACTGTTGATATCTGTCGCGAATTCAATCCAAGAACCCTTGAAAGGAATGATACGAGCAGAGTATAGTTTAGTACCATTTGCGTGACGGCTTTGGCCGAAGAACACACCTGGTGATCTGTGAAGCTGGTTCACAATTACACGCTCGGCACCATTTACTACGAATGAACCACGAGGGGTCATGTACGGGATGGTTCCGAGGTATACGTCTTGTACTATTGTTTCAAAATCCTCGTGTTCGGGATCAGTACAATACAGTTTCAATTTTGCTTTAAGCGGGACACTATATGTCAGGCCTCTTTCGATACACTCTTCAATGGTGTAACGTGGAGGATCGATAAAGTAGTCAAGGAATTCAAGAACGAACTGATTACGAGTATCAGTGATCGGGAAGTTCTCAGAGAAAACCTTGAAAAGTCCTTCGTCGGTACGGTCTTCAGGATTTGTTTCCAACTGGAAAAACTCCTGGAAAGAGCGAAGCTGAATTTCGAGGAAATCGGGATAATCGAAGTCTCTTTTTGCCGAGGTAAAATCGACACGCGCGGGGGCGTTATTATAACTTACCAATGATGCCATGAGGTCAACGGACTAAGGGTACAACAAACAAAGAGTGCAGGTTACAAGAAGGTATAAAAGGGTTTAGGCCTGGACCTGCGGCCCGGCCTAAACCCTATAAGAGGAAGAGTGTAGTTTTACTTAACTTCAACTTCAGCTCCTGCTTCTTCAAGTTGTGCCTTCAATGAATCTGCTTCATCTTTAGGAACTCCTTCTTTAATTGGAGCAGGTGCGCTATCTACGATCTCTTTTGCTTCCTTAAGACCTAGTCCAGTCAATTCCTTCACAAGCTTAACAACAGCTAGCTTCGCGCCACCTGCAGCTTTAAGGATTACATCAAACTCAGTCTGAGCTTCGCCGCCACCATCGCCGCCACCAGCAGCAGGTCCAGCCATCACAGCTGCAGCAGCAGCCGGCTCAATACCGTATTCGTCTTTAAGGATAGTAGCCAACTCGTTCACCTCTTTTACAGTAAGGTTCACAAGGTCTTCAGCCATAGCTTTCAAATCAGCCATTTTATTTGGATTTTATATTGTGTTCTAAAAAATATACTATTATGATTCGCGCTCAGAGAGCGTCTTAACAAGCCCAGCGATGTTCGATCCTCCAGATTGAAGTGCAGAAAGAACATTCTTCGCAGGAGATTGAAGTAGAGCGATGATATCGCCGATAACTTCTTCCTTTGATTTCAGTTCAGATAGTGCATTCAATTTGTCGTCTCCAACAAAACAAGCTTCTTCAATGTATGCGCCTTTGAGGAGAGGTTTTTCCTGTTTTTTACGGAACTCCTTGATTAGCTTAGCAGGTGCATTTCCGACTGAAGCAGTCATCATTGCAGTTTGTCCTTTAAGCGCCTCGTCGAACAACGGTGAGAAGTCTTTCCCTTCTGTACGCTCCATAGCGATTTTCAAAAGAGTATTCTTCACAACGCGTAGTACGATGTCGTTCTTAAAACATTCCCTCCTCAGTTGTGTAGTCGCTGCAGAATCCAATCCTGATGCATCTGTAAGATAAACTACAGGTGCTTCAGCAAGAACATTTTGCAGGTCTTCAACCATTAGGTGCTTTTCTTCACGTGTCATATTCTAAAAGCATTTAACAGTTACAACGTAACTGATTTGGGTTCAACCTTAACTCCGGGACTCATTGTAGAACTAATTACAATGCTCTTAATGTATGTCCCTTTAGCGGCAGCGGGCTTCAACTTCAAAAGAGTCTGAATCAGCTCAGTAGCGTTATCAGTCAATTTATCCGCATCGAAAGAGACTTTTCCAACTGACGCGTGTACGATACCGTACTTGTCAACTTTAAAGTCAATTTTACCTGCTTTCACATCACTTACAGCCTTTCCAACATCCATTGTAACGGTACCCGATTTCGGGTTAGGCATAAGTCCACGTGGTCCTAAAACTCGTCCAAGTGCACCTACTTTCCCCATTACGCTGGGAGTGGTAATAATTACATCAACATCGGTCCATCCGCCTTTGATCTTAGTCAGATACTCATCCAACCCTACGAAATCAGCACCAGCTTCTTTCGCCTCTGCTTCCTTATCAGGAGTACAGAGAACAAGTACGCGTACATTCTTACCTGTCCCGTGAGGGAGAGATACGATACCACGTACCATTTGATTGGATTTACGGGGATCAACACCAAGTCGTACAGCGACATCCACTGAAGCATCAAACTTCGTTGTTGAAACCGTCTTTACGATAGTTGCTGCTTCCGACAAAGCGTATGCTTGTTCCACATCGTACTTGTCGATGACAGCTTTTCTATTTTTGGTTAACCTTCCCATGATTTATTTTTTGTCTGACTAAAATGGCCGTTCACCTTTAATTGTAAAGCCCATACTTCTTGCTGTTCCAGCAACCATGCTCATCGCACTTTCTACTGTAAAGCAATTCAGGTCGGGCATTTTGTCTTCTGCTATTGCTCGAACTTGATCCCAAGTCACGGCAGCAACCTTCTTTCGGTTCGGCTCTGAAGAACCACTTTTCTTCTTAGCCGCTTCTAGAAGTTGTACAGCAGCGGGTGGGGTTTTAATGATAAAGTCAAAAGACTTATCACCATAAACCGTAATCACTACTGGGAGCACCTTACCCGCTTTATCCTGAGTTCTAGCATTAAATTGCTTACAGAACTCCATGATGTTCACTCCTTTCGCACCGAGTGCCGGTCCTACAGGAGGTGACGGGTTTGCTGCACCACCGCGAATTTGCAGTTTGATCAGTCCAGCTACTTCTTTAGCCATCTTTCGTTATATATAAATGATCAGACGCACACGTACAAATGGGAAGCATTGTAATAGGACATTGTACGATATCCGGCTGTGTTATCCGTTAATTCTAAGCCTCTTTTTCTACCTGCAAGTAGCCTAATGTAACAGGGGTCTTTCTACCGAAGATCTTAACCATAACTTGAAGTGTTTTCTTCTCCTCGTTAATTTCTTCGATATTTCCGGTAAAGCCATTGAAAGGTCCGTCAATAACTTTGACGCTTTCTCCGACGATAAACGGAATGTTCAATTCTTCATCTGTTTCAGCAAGCTCATCTACTTTACCTAGAATTCTGTTCACTTCAGACATTCTAAGTGGAGCGGGAGCACCTCTTTTTTCAGCACCTAAAAATCCGATAACATTCGTAATGTTTCGGATGGTATGAGGAACCTCACCAACCAATGCCGCTTCGATAAGAATGTAACCAGGAAAGTAACTTCTTTCCTTGCTTACTTTTTTACCGTTTCGGATTTGGTAAACTTTTTCAGTTGGTATGAGTACTTGACCTACATAATCTTGCAAGCCCTGAGCACTGATTTCACTTTCAATGAACTCTTTTACTTTTCTTTCCTTCCCGCTAATTGCGCGAACGACATACCATTTTTTGTTGATCTCAGCCATGGAGGTATTGTCTTGTAAAGGTTATAGTAACTCGTATAGGTATCCGATTAACCCTTTCCAAACAACGTCTTCTCCTGGTCTTACACCAAAAACGTAATCCATAAGAAAGACAACCCCTGCAATGATCAATGACGCGATGAAAACAAGAATAGCTGCTTCTTGCAATTCTTTCCAAGAAGGCCAAGTCACCTTGTGAACTAGCTCTTGATAAGATTCTTCTATGTATGATTTTATACTTGCCATCGGTGTTTCCTTTTTTGCACGGGTGGCAGGACTCGAACCTGCAGCCAACGGTTTTGGAGACCGCTACTCTACCAATTGAGCTACACCCGTGAATATGGCGAAAGAAGGTGATCCTAAAACCACCTTCTTTACCATTATTCTGAATTAAGTATTTCTTATTTCGTGATCGAAGTCACCTGACCTGCACCAACGGTACGGCCACCTTCACGGATCGCAAAACGAAGTCCTTGGTTCATCGCTACTGGCTGGATCAATTCAACGTCGATTGAAACGTTATCTCCAGGCATTACCATTTCACGACCTTCCCCTAGGATGATCTCACCAGTTACGTCTGTTGTTCTTAGGTAGAACTGTGGACGGTAACGGTTGTGGAATGGAGTGTGACGTCCACCTTCTTCTTTCTTCAAGATGTAAACCTCAGCTTTGAAGTGTGTGTGAGGAGTAATCGAACCTGGCTTAGCGATAACCATACCACGCTTGATTGCTGCCTTATCAACACCACGAAGAAGTAGTCCAACGTTATCTCCTGCTTCACCACGGTCGAGGATCTTGCGGAACATCTCAACACCAGTCACAGTTGACTTCATCTTTTCTTCTTGCATACCAACGATATCTACTTCTTCTCCAGAGTTGATAACTCCAGTTTCGATACGTCCTGTTGCAACAGTACCACGTCCTGTGATAGAGAATACATCCTCGATAGACATCAAGAATGGCTTTTCGTTATCACGTGGTGGGATTTCGATCCATGTATCAACAGAGTCCATCAATTCTAGAACTGTGTCTACCCACTTCCCTTCTCCGTTCAATGCACCAAGTGCTGAACCTTTTACTACTGGAGTGTTATCTCCATCGTACTCGTAGAAAGAAAGAAGTTCACGAACCTCCATTTCAACTAGTTCAAGTAGCTCTTCGTCATCAACCATATCCACTTTGTTCATGAATACAACGATACGAGGTACACCTACCTGACGTCCTAGAAGGATGTGCTCACGTGTTTGAGGCATTGGTCCTTCAGTAGCCGCTACAACCAAGATTGCACCGTCCATCTGAGCTGCACCAGTTACCATGTTCTTCACATAATCCGCGTGACCTGGACAGTCAACGTGTGCATAGTGACGATTCGCTGTTGCGTACTCTACGTGAGAAGAGTTAATTGTGATTCCACGCTCTTTTTCCTCAGGAGCATTATCGATTTGGTCGAAGCTACGGGCTTCTGAGTGTCCTGCGTCAGACAATACTTTAGTAATTGCTGCAGTCAACGTAGTTTTCCCGTGATCAACGTGACCAATGGTACCGATATTAACGTGAGGCTTCGAACGGTCAAAAGTTTCTTTAGCCATAGCCAGAGTGTTTAATTAATTGTTCCTTGTTCTAATTCGTTTGTTCGAGCCAATGACGGGAATTGAACCCGTGACCTCTTCCTTACCAAGGAAACGCTCTACCCCTGAGCTACATCGGCTTTAGAGCGGGAGACGAGATTCGAACTCGCGACATTCAGCTTGGAAGGCTGATGCTCTACCAACTGAGCTACTCCCGCTTATTAGAGTCAGACAAAATTATGCTGCCTCTATAAGTTTGTTTTGTGGGGATAATAGGATTCGAACCTATTCAGTCTGAGACAACAGATTTACAGTCTGCCCCGGCTCTCCAACTCCGGCGTATCCCCTCACTTCTTTTCTTGGTTAAAAAAGAATGAGCCGATGGAGGGATTCGAACCCCCGACCCGCTGATTACAAATCAGCTGCTCTGGCCAACTGAGCTACATCGGCTAATGATTTCAATGAACTTAATGCCTTCTAACAAGGCAAAAAAAACACCCCCTCTTTTCAAAGGGAGTGCAAATGTAAGAATAGAATTTGGCTAGACAAAACATTCGGCCAATATTTTTTTCGCCAAAATCGAATTTTGTTTTTTAATGTGCTCGTTGCTTATCACGCTGCTTCAGTATCTGCCTTCTCAACGCCTCTACAGCGTCGTCAGTTGCTGCCTCAAAGGTCTTACTGTTGCGCTTTGCGAAGAGTTCCTTCCCCGGGACGTTCAACTTGATTTCCGTCACTTTGTTTTCCTTGTTGTCTGCGTTCTCAATACGCAAGAAGACTTCACCACTTAATATGTGGTCATGGAAGGTGGTTAATTTGTCAATTTTATCTTGAATGAATGTGATCAACTTCTGATCAGCATCGAAATGAATTGAATGAACTTGTATTTGCATAGGAATATGGATTTTACCCTTTCGGGTGATTACGCTCATGAATAGACTTGAGCTTCTCTATGGTATTGTGAGTATAAATCTGGGTGGCCGATAGATTTGCATGCCCCAGTAACTCTTTCACTGTATTTAACTGCGCTCCGTTATTGAGCAAATGCGTCGCGAAAGAATGACGTAAAACATGTGGACTTCTTTTATCCAAAGAACTCACCTTTCTAAGGTAGGAATTAACTTTTCGATAAACAAGACCTGGATAAAGTTTAAGACCGCGATCAGTACACAATAAATGATCGTGATTTAGACTAAATGTTGCTTGCTTAATTTCCATGTAATTCTTCACTTGTTCGAGGGTCCTCTTAGATAACGGAATCAAACGCTCCTTGTTTCTCTTCCCGAGCACTTTTAACTGTTCTTTTGAAAAATCAATGTCAGTGTCTCGGATACCAATAAGCTCTGCTCGTCTTATACCACATTCGTACAATAAAGTTACCATCAAATGATCCCTTTCTAAGGGAAACGTTCCATCTCTTGGAATAACTTCGTCCAACAACAATCCCATCCCCTTCTCATCGACAAACTGAGGTAGCCTTTTCTCTGCTTTTGGAGCAGTTGTTTGTTTCACCGGGTCTGCGCTCACCCACTCTTTCCTTCTAGCAAATTTGTAAAAAGATGACAGCGCCGATCTCTTCCTATGAATGGTCCTAGAACTCATATCGCCTTCCTTCATCTCAGCGAACCAAGAACGCACGTGCATCGTAGTTGCTGTCAGTAGCGTTTCTTCGTAGAAGCGCGACAAGTACAACTCGAATTGCTCAAGGTCGTTCTTATAGCTTGTTAGCGTATGAACTGAAACCCGCTTTTCAGATTGCAGGTATTGGAAATACTGTTCTAATTCAGACATAAAAAAAGCGAAACCAGTTGACCGATTTCGCTTTAAATATAGTGAGTTATCTAACTCTTAAATTTCTTCTTGCTTCATTTGCGCAACATAAACAGCTTTCTTGCGCTGCTCACGACGTTCAACTGAAGGCTTAATGTACTGCTGACGAGCACGCAAAGCACGCATTGTTCCTGTACGTTCGAACTTCTTCTTAAACTTCTTAAGAGCGCGTTCAATGTTTTCGCCTTCTTTTACTGGTATAATTAACATAGTCGTATCGTTACTCAAATGGAGCGCAAAGATAGTGATTCTTTATATCTGCGCAAATGATTATGATAAAATTTCTCTCGAAATCACCAATTTTTGTATTTCAGAGGTTCCTTCACCTATGGTACACAGCTTACAGTCTCTGTAAAACTTCTCTACTGGGAAGTCTTTTGTGTATCCATACCCACCAAATATCTGAACTGCATCCGTCGATACGCGCACACTAACTTCACTCGCGTAGTACTTCGCCATAGCAGAAATCTTGGTCACTTTTTGCCCTCTATTCTTCAAATCTGCTGCATTTTGCAACAACAGCTCCGCAGCCTCTATTTCCGTTGCCATGTCGGCTAGTTTGAAAGAGATTGCTTGAAAAGATGAAATTGGCTTTCCAAATTGCTGACGTTCCTTCGAATATTGAACAGAAGCATCCATTGCTCCCTTTGCAATTCCCAAGGCCAATGCGCCTATTGAAATACGGCCTCCGTCAAGGATTTTCATCGCTTGAACAAAACCATCACCCACTTTTCCTAACACGTTTGCTTCTGGAATTCGGCAGTCTTCGAAAATCAATTCAGCGGTTTCGCTTGCGCGCATTCCCAATTTGTTCTCTTTCTTGCCTCCTTTGAAACCAGGTGTACCTCTCTCTACGATGAAAGCAGTGATTCCATGTGAGTCCAATGGCTCACCCGTTCGTGCTAGTACTACGGCTACATCTCCACTGATACCGTGCGTGATCCAGTTCTTCGTTCCGTTCAACACCCAGTGATCACCATCCTTTTTGGCAACACACTGCATGCGCATAGCATCAGAACCAGTATTGGCTTCCGTTAAGCCCCAAGCTCCTACCCACTGGCCTGTTGCCAATTTTGGTAGGTACTTTTGCTTTTGTTCTTCGTTTCCGAATGACAAAATATGTCCGGTACAAAGTGAGTTGTGCGCCGCCACAGAAAGACCTATCGATCCGCAAACTTTCGCAATTTCTTGGATAACTGTGATGTATTCAAAGTATCCTAGTCCCGCTCCTCCATATTCTTCAGGAACAAAAACCCCCATCATTCCAAGCTCACCTAATTTGTGAAAAAGATCCTTTGGAAAATGTTGTGTTTCATCCCATTCCATGAAGTGCGGACGAATTTCTTTTTCTGCGAAATCTTTGGCCATTTGACCAATCATTTCCAGATTTTCATTGTTTTCAAAGTTCATTTCTTTGATTTTTCGTCCTGATAACAAAAGTCTTCTACCTCTGTTTAACAGCGCGCTAAAATAGTAATATTTCGACTGGCTTCTTGCAGCAATTTTTCGCCATTCAAGATGTCCAGTCCCAAAATGAATGAAAACCCTTGGATCTGCGCACCTGCCTTTTTGACGAGATCAACCGCCGCTGCAGCTGTCCCTCCAGTAGCCAGTAAGTCATCATGCACAACCACCTTGTCTTCAGATGTGAGCGCATTTTTATGCATTTCTATTTGCGCACTTCCATACTCTAAATCGTACGATTGTACCCAGGTATCACCCGGTAACTTACCTGCCTTTCGCAATGGAATGAATGGAATTCCCAAGCGCAAAGCCAAAGGAAAACCGAAGATGAACCCCCTACTCTCTACCCCAACTATTGCCGTAGTTCCTTCTGGAGTCTGTTTTACGAGCTCGTCCAATACCTCATTACACAATGCTGGATTGAGGAATAACGTAGTGATATCCTTAAAGCTTATTCCCGGTTTCGGGAAATCTGGAATCGTGCGTACGGCTTCTTTTATTTGTTCTTCAATGGTCATGTCCAGTACTTAAGTAGGGTTTCAACTTCAAAAATAAGCTGTCCGAAATCAAATAGAGCTCTTTTAGATCATTAATATCTGAATAGTCGCCGTGGTGCTCCCTGTACTTCACAATGGCGTTGGCGACCTTCCAACTGATATAAGGATGTTGTCTAAGGCTGTCTGCATCAAGCCTATTGATGTCTTTTTGCTCAATTAGACTTGGATTCACAGTCAACATTTCCAGCACCCTCAAATAGGTGTCAGGATGGAGTCCGTACACTTCTTGAAGCTGTTCGGTTGAGTTGAAGCCGCCCAACGCATCTCTGAAATTAAAGATCTTTCTCGCGCTGTAGGCTCCAATTCCCGACACCGCTTGCAAGCTTAACGTATCAGCAGCATTTAGTTCAACCAACTGAACAGCTGGTGTTTCAATGACCTCTGCATTTTCTTGGGGAGTATACTCATCGGTATTTTGACTCGATTCCTTCTCGGGCAACTTGATTTCAATGTCGTCCCAGTGCCTAGTTAGCCAGAGTGAATCAAGTACGTAAACTTTTCGAAGGTCTTCTTTTTCAGAAAAATGAGCTCCGTAGGACTGATATTTCCGCAAGGACTCAACTTGCTTATTGGACAGCCCTAACGCTACCCATCCTTGGTCATCTAAGGTGTTTGGGTCAAACCTGAAGTACGCTTCTGGAGTATGCTCTTTGTTCTTCTTGTAGGGCGAATTGCGTGGAGAACGCTGAGCCTTTTCTTGCTGCTCCAATTCATGAATGTACTCGTACACTTGCAACTCGGAAGGAAGAGGGACATCCGCTTTCCTAGCGTTCACATAACGTTTGACACCAGCGGCTAGAAGCAGAAGGACCAAAAGCGAAATAACACCTTCTCTTTCTGAACGTGTGAAGGAAAAGAACGAATTTGCTTTCCTCCACTTCATTTTCGTTTAGCTGAATCGTTTGATTTCTCCAGATTTCACTCGTGAGAAGTAAGACTTCAAGTCTTTGAACACTTCTGGAGCTAGCACATAAAGTCCCAAGATATTCGGGAAGCACATAGCGAAGATCATGGCGTCTCCGAAATCGAATACTTGTTTGGCGCTAATGGCCGAACCAATGATTACCATGAAACAGAATACTGCTTTGTAAATGTTCGCACTCATTTTGCTTTCTCCGAATACATAGGTCCACGCTTTGAGTCCGTAGTAAGACCACGAAATCATGGTAGAAAGCGCAAACAAGATTACCGCAACCGTTAACACAATTGGGAACCAGGAGATGCTGTTTGCAAATGCGCTACTGGTTAATCCAATGGCATCTAGGTCTCCAGCTTTCTCATTAATGAACACCTGAGTAGCTGTGAAATCGCCATAATCTGCTATCACAATTACAAGCGCGGTCATCGTACAGATCACTACTGTATCAATGAATGGCTCAAGCAATGAAACAAGTCCTTCAGAAATTGGCTCATCTGTTTTTGCTGCTGAGTGAGCAATTGAAGCAGAACCAATTCCGGCCTCGTTAGAGAATGCTGCTCTTCTGAACCCTTGGATTAACACTCCAATTAATCCTCCATACATCGCTTCAGAATTGAATGCTCCTCCGAATATTTTCCCGAATGCTGCTGGAATTTCTGTGAAGTTCATTCCTAGTACTATCAGAGCGGCTACAACATAGATCCCAACCATAAATGGCACCACCTTGTCCGTTACTCGAGCAATTGATTTGATTCCACCAATGATGATGATACCCACAATCACAGACATCGCTACACCAAAGATCCATCCACGCTCAAAGAAGAAAGAGCTTTCACCGCCAGTGGCTTCGGTCAGCAATGCCGTTGCCTGGTTAATCTGAACCATGTTCCCTCCACCGAAAGAACCTCCGATACACGCCACGGCAAATAGAATGGCTAATACTTTTCCTAATTTTCCAAAGCCTTTGTTTTTCAAGCCATTGGACAAGTAGTACATCGGCCCACCAGAAACAGAACCGTCTTCGTTCACCTTACGGTATTTTACACCGAGGGTGCACTCTACAAATTTCGTACTCATGCCAAGAAGTCCTGCCACAATCATCCAGAAGGTTGCACCGGGTCCACCTAATGAAACCGCTACAGCCACACCAGCAATGTTTCCGATTCCAACGGTACCAGAAAGTGCTGCTGTCAATGCTTGGAAGTGAGAGACCTCACCGGCATCATTCGGATCATCGAACTTCCCTCTCACAACATCCAGCGCGTGCTTAAAACCGCTGATGTTGACGAAACGGAAAAATACCGTGAAAAACACAGCACCAATCACCAGCCAAATAAGTACAAAAGGAATTTCAATGTTTGAGTGCTGAATCTGATATTTTGACCCCGCTGAAAAAGATTCTGGAGAACCTGTAACGGTTAGCGGTGTTTCTCCACCAGCCACTTTCAAATTTTGAGCAGTACCAGATCCTGCAAATGGAACTTCAATCACCTTGTTCTTGACACCGTCTTTCACTTCATACGAGAGTGTGTTGCCTTCTTCGGTGCAGTTGATGATTATTGGCACTCCCTTCAACAAATCAGATTCAGTATCAACATCAGCTTCAGGAATCGTTCCATCCAGAACAAGACGGTACAATTGCGTTTCTTCATCCCACTTCTTCACTACTACCTCTTCTCCAATTGGAAGGGAAAAGAAAATCACCTTGTTTACTGCTGCCGTTACAGGCTCCATTACAGCATTAATACGATCATCTAGCGTTGTTTCCTCCTCTTCTTGCGCATTCACCGAGATGGTGATCATTGATAAAAAGAGAATTGCAACGAGCGATTTTAAGTAATGAAGTGACATGTATTGTGTTTTGGTTGGTTCAAATATAGCCAAACGAATGAATAGGCTTTGGTGCAGTGGACTTAGAGCCCGAAAATTCGGTTCAATAGTTTTATTTGGTCTTGATTTCCAAGCACAAAGAGTTTGGAATTGGGAACGATGCGTGTTTCTGGCCCGGGATTGATGACATACTCACCGTTGCTCACCTTGAACCCAATGATATTCACCCCTATTCGGTTTCGAACATCCAAGTCTCCCAATGTTTGGTATTGAAAATCTCCTGGGAGGTCCGCAAAGGTCACTTCTTCTAAGTTGATATCGGTTCCGCCTTGAATGCGAATGTGATCTAGGAAGTCCATCACATCTGGAGTGGTTACCAAAGAAGCCATGTGTGCCCCGCCTACTTTATCGGGCATGATAACGTTGTTGGCTCCGGCAATACGAAGCTTCTTTACAGAAGGCGTTTTGGAAGCCCTACTGATGATGGTCAAGTCTGGATTCAATTCCCTTGCCGTCAGCACCACATAGAGGTTATCAGCATCATCTGGGAGCGTTGTTATAATGGACGATGCACGGTGAATACCTGCTTTAATGAGATTGTCATCGATGGTAGCGTTCCCTTTGATGTAAATCAAACTAGGCGTTTCGTTGAGCAAATCGATTTTATCTTCACTTGCCTCTACAATAACTACTTTGATATTGTGATCAATCAGTTCTTTAACTGCCATGTCACCAACACGTCCAAATCCGCAAACAATAACATGTCCGGACATTCCATTGATTTCCTTTTCCAATTTAGCTGCTTTGAATTTGTCTTTGTATTCTCCTGCTACGAAGTATGTGGTAATGGCGGAGATTGTATATGTGAAGGTACCAATACTCGTTAAGATAAGTATGCTTGTAAAAACCCTTCCTCCATCAGAGAGCTCGTTCACTTCATTGAAACCAACCGTAGATATGGTAATAATGGTCATGTAGAACGAAGAGAGAAAGTCCCACCCTTCAATGTACATGAAACCAAGGCTACCAACTAGGACAATGCCAAATAGCAACGCAAGGGAAAAGAAAACCCTGGAGAATATTTTAAATTTGGCTAAAAACATGGTTTACAGTTCCCAGATCGTTCGTCGTTTCCTTGAAGGCTTGAAATAATTCTTATTCTCAAGCACAAAGGCCATGATTAGATAAACTAGAATTGGGGAACCGAGCGTCAGAAACGAAAGGTAAATAAAGGATAGGCGAACTTTGTGGGCTTTGATTCCAAGCTTATTACCCCACCAAGCGCATACGCCGTAAGTTTGTTTTTCGAAGAAATCCAGAATGTTCTGAATCATTGGAATCAGTGATTTAACAGGGTTATACCTACGAGGCAAGATACGCATTTTTTTTGGGTACAATAGCTCCTGTGCAAATGGAGCTGACCTTGCGACTCTAGAAGGGACTCCGCCTTCCAACCTTCTTTTTTCCACAGGCGGGTAACCTTATGGTCTTCAGGAGGAATGAGGTCTTGCCATTCCAAACTTCGCTCAATCATTTCTTGATCATCATGGGCTCTGGCCCAGCAAAAAAGCAATGGTATTACCCCATTTGCTAGAATGCCATGTCTAGAATTCACCCCCATCGCATTGGTTTTTCCTTCTTCACCTGAGCTAGTGAGCTGACTGAACGAAACCTGCTGTTCTAATTCTTGCACCAATTCAGTCAACGATTCGAAGCTTCTTACCTTACCCCAACTTAACCACCCTTTGTGTATCAATGCACCAAGTTGACCTAATCGAATACGCGGACTGTTGGCAGGATTCATTCGCCCCCTTCTCCAAATAGCTAAAGGCGCTGGAGTCAAGCCCCACAACCTACTCAGGTGGTCGTATTCACTTTTCAGTTTTTGAACTATCGCTAAGCGCTTGTCCAGGTGGACCCATGAACTATGAAAAAGCAACAAGGCTTCTACACTAAAGGGTCTGTCTGAAATTCTAGCCAATTGGACCCACGAAACACTTTGTGCGATGTACTCAAATCCCTGTTGGTTTAGCCCGAAACCGAAACACCTTGCCAGCAACCTCCACCATACTTGGTTCCAATCGTACTTTGTTTCCTCCAGCAATACTTCTATCTGTTGAGCGCGCTCTTGAAGTCGTTCTACTGCCATTCTATGCAGCCAAGCTTGCCGCGACATTGCTTCTACCTCACCGAGTCTTCCGCTGCATGAAAGATATTCCGGTCGTTCGATGAATTGGGCGTAGGCATTCACGTGAGACGAGTCAAGCATTCCTTTGAGTTCAATGGTCGGCACTTCCTCGCCAGCTGCGTTGATCAGTGGCTCGTCATCTTCATACACCACGTGCAGTACAACATTGGTGTAAGCAGGATCACTTTGGTGCCTGTGCTTTCTCCATTCGGAAGATTTGACATGTACTTCTACACTTCCAATCCATTGTTCCTTCCCTATCCGAATTCGGGCTTCTAAAAAGTCTGGGCCGGCATGTTTGTTCCAATGCCCCTGAAAAATCACATTTAAAATTCGCCCTGAAACGCAGGTTAAATCTGCGTGTGGAAGTCGCTGATAGCGCCAGATGTACTGCAAATAATCTTCATTCATATCTGCAATGTCGGACAGGAAATATCACCTTTGACAAGAACTTTATGAACGTTATTGCATAATTTGCAGACGTAATACACCTACTTATGAAAAACTATATTTTACCATTAATTGCGTTGGCATTCGCATTCACAGGATGTGATGAGTTGAAGGAAAAGAGCTTCGATGCATCTTACGCGAAAAACCTTACTGTTGATATTGACGAAACTTCTGCAGACGGAGTTTTCGATATTTCTGAAGTACTAAACGCACTATCGAACGAAAATCTTGAACAAGTACAGGACAAGATTAAGAGTTACGACATTCGTGAGATGAGCTACAAAGTGTGGGAATATGACGGACCTATTGGTTCTATCATGGACGGCGAAATCAAGATTCTAAACGGAAATGGAGATGTTCTTTACGCTACTGCAATGGCTCCAGAATTGCTCGTTGACATGAACGCTGATGAAGCTTACCGTTTGATTGAAATGACTGACGAAGAAGAAAAAGTAATTACAGATGCATTGCTGAACGACAATAGCGTGACAGTAAAAGCAGTTGGGACTGTTTCAGAAGTTCCTGTTCACTTCGTACTTCAGACAAGAGTTGATATAACTGCTGTTGCGGAAGTTGAAGACTAAGACAACAACGATTTCATTTCTTGCTGGAGAACAAAAGCAGCCTTTCGCGAATCAGTAGCGAAGTCTTCGGATTCACCAGCATAGAGAATACCCCTCGATGAATTAACTAGCAGCCCTGCGTCTAACGTGAGGGCTGCTTTGCTTACAGCACTTAAGCTTCCGCCTTGAGCGCCTACTCCTGGCACCAAAAAGAAATGATCAGGCACCATAGCACGTATGTTTGCTAAGTCATCTGGCCTTGTAGCACCAACCACGTACATCAACTGCTCAGGACTTCCCCATTCAGCACATTTACGAATCACCTTTTCATACAAAGGGGTATCTCCGTGGTATTGAAAGTCTGCTGCACCAGGGTTTGACGTCAAGCCCAAAACGATGGTCCACTTATCTTCAAACTCGAGAAATGGTGTGATGGCATCTTTTCCCATGTAAGGTGCCACCGTAATGGCATCAGCACCGAGGTCGTTGAACACAGCCTTGGCATAATAACTAGCCGTGTTTCCTATGTCTCCTCGTTTGGCGTCAGCAATCACCATACACGTATCAGGAATCATCTGAATGGTTTCTTTCAATATACCCCATCCTTTCTCTCCGTATTGCTCGTAAAATGCAAGGTTAGGCTTGTAGGCCACGCACAAGTCGGCAGTAGCTTGAATAATGGCCTCATTGAACTTCAGCATCCCGTCCTTGTCTCCCTTGAGGTGATCGGGAATCTTATTGAGATCAGTATCAAGCCCCACACACAGGTAAGAGCCTTTGCGTTTGATTTCACTTACTAATTGAGCCCTGTTCATTCTTGTCCTGCTTTGAGTTTTTCGGCATTCTCTGCAATTTTCAATGCATCAATAATACCTATGATATCTCCGTCTATGATGTTCTGTAGACTATAGAGTGTAAGGTTAATTCTGTGGTCAGTAACCCTTCCTTGCGGGTAGTTGTACGTTCTAATCTTCGCAGAACGATCGCCGGTAGAAACCAATGATTTACGTTCAGCAGAGCGCGCTTCATTCTTCTTGGCAAGCTCAGCCTCATACAAACGTGAGCGCATTACTGTCAATGCCTTTTCGTAGTTCTTGTGTTGCGAACGACCATCTTGACATTCCACAACTACTCCCGTTGGTATGTGCGTCAGACGAACAGCAGATTCCGTCTTGTTGACGTGCTGACCACCAGCTCCACTCGCACGGTAGGTATCCTTCTTGATATCAGACACGTTCAGTTCAATGTCTACTTCTTCGGCTTCTGGCAATACGGCAACTGTGGCAGCACTGGTGTGAATCCGGCCTTGAGACTCGGTAGCCGGTACACGTTGAACGCGGTGAACGCCACTTTCATACTTCATGGTTCCATACACATCTTCTCCACTGATGGTGAAAACAACTTCTTTGAATCCTCCAGCAGTACCTTCATTCACATTGGCAATTTCCATGGACCACTTTTGTGTTTCGATGAACTTGGTGTACATGCGAAAGAGGTCTCCAACGAAAATACTCGCTTCGTCGCCCCCTGTTCCAGCACGAAGTTCAACTACCACGTTCTTGGAATCTTCAGGATCTTTTGGAATCAGCGCCATTTTCAACTCTTCCGCCAACGCTGTTTCACGTTCTATGAACTCTTGTAACTCTTCCTTGGCAAGCTCCTTCATTTCAGGATCATCTTCCACCTCGAGCAATTCCTTACTAGAAGCAATGTTCGCCACAACGTTTTTGTATTCCGTAATGAGTTCAACCAACTTCCCGAGGTCCTTGTACTCTTTCATGAGCACTGGGTATCGTTTCCCATCTGATATAACCGATGGGTCAACAATCAATAAGCTTACCTCCCTGTAGCGATCTTCAATCGCAAGGAGTTTATCCATCATTTGATTCATACCTAGGCTTCGTTGTAGTTAAATGAACCAAATTCAGAGTTGATGGTCAATTGCGCACCTTGGCTTTCTTCAACACGCCCTACTAGTTGAGCATCTACGTTGAATGATTTTGAGATGGCGATGATATCTTGAGCTGCTTCGGGAGCGCAGTATATTTCCATTCGGTGCCCCATGTTGAACACCTTGTACATTTCTTTCCAGTCGGTTCCTGATTGCTCCTGAATTAGTTTGAATAGCGGCGGACAAGCAAACATGTTGTCTTTAATGACATGCACATCTTTGACGAAATGAAGCACTTTGGTTTGCGCCCCACCTGAGCAGTGAACCATTCCGGCAATCCCGTCTCTTTTTTCCTCTAGAATCCTTTTGATGATTGGCGCGTATGTTCGTGTTGGTGAAAGCACCAATTTCCCTGCGTCTATGGGTGAACCCTCTACCTCTGCTGTCAGCGATTTCGACCCGCTGTAGACAAGATCTTTGGGCACGGAAGGATCAAACGACTCGGGGTATTTTGAGGCTATAGCATGCTCAAAAACGTCATGTCTCGCAGATGTTAACCCGTTCGACCCCATTCCTCCGTTGTACTCGTTTTCATAGCTTGCTTGGCCAAAAGAAGCCAAGCCAACAATGACGTTACCAGGCTTGATATTGCCGTTATCAATAACGTCTGAACGCTTCATGCGGCAAACCACTGTTGAGTCAACGATGATGGTTCGCACCAAGTCTCCCACATCGGCTGTTTCTCCTCCTGTGGAGAGAATTCCGATTCCTTGTGAACGAAGGTCTGCTAGCAGCTCTTCAGTTCCATTAATGATGGCGCTGATGACTTCTCCTGTGATCAAGTTCTTGTTTCTTCCAATGGTAGAAGACAACAAGATGTTATCAGTTGCACCAACACACAAGAGGTCATCGAGGTTCATAATGAGTGCATCTTGAGCAATCCCTTTCCACACAGAGAGGTCACCCGTTTCTTTCCAGTACATGTAAGCAAGGGAAGATTTGGTACCTGCCCCATCAGCGTGCATGACAATGCAATGGTCTTCACTTCCGGAGAGGGTATCTGGAACTATTTTGCAAAATGCCTGTGGAAACAAGCCTTTGTCTACATTCTTGATGGCTGCGTGGACATCTTCTTTCGAGGCACTTACACCTCTTTGTTGGTAACGTGAGTCGCTCATAGAAAAAAAAACGGGACGATCCATTTTATGAATCGTCCCGCAAGTTATTGCAATTTCAGAAATCTCTGAGAATTCTTCGTGTGTTATTCTTCCTTCGGAACATAATCTGTTCGTTTCACCGTAAACACCGTTCGACGGTTGATTTGGTGAGCCGCTTCTTTTTCCTCTTCCGTAGCCATTGCGTTGATTTCTTTATCAGAAATCTTTGGATCTGACTCTCCTTTCCCTTCTGGGATCAGTCTATCAGCAGCAATTCCTTTCGAGATTAAGTAATCAACACACGTTTTCGCACGTCCATCAGACAACTTTTGGTTAGCTGGGACAGTACCACGTGTATCTGTATGTGCCTGAAGGGCCACAACGAAGTTCGGGTTACGCACCATGAGGTCATATAGGAAGTCCAATGAATCGGCAGAATTCACTTCTTCATTGATCAACAATTCCGTTCTGTCGAAAGGATACTGCACCAACGGCAGGTCATATTCAACATTGATTTTAATTGCTTTCAAGTAATACTCTCTTGCGAAGTTCGTAGACTCTGTGATGTTAATCGTAGAGAACGCATCA
>JAQWQB010000099.1 GCA_029245065.1 Flavobacteriales bacterium
TAATTCATGGCATCTTCAAAAAGAGCCCTGCGATCTCTTTCTATGACTTCAGGGATAGTCATGGTTGAAGAAGTATCGGCAACATGAGGCAACACGTGATCGGCAAGTTCGAGCCAAGCTGCATATTGAAAGCGATGAACCCCGCTTTGGGTGAGTGCTTCGAAGGCAATGTAGTTGCATTCACCTTCATCCGTTATGCCGTATCCATGTGCAAATTCATGCGCTAGAATGAACCACTGCCGAAGTGTTAAGTAGGAAGCATCAGCGTGACCTTCACCTGAGAAAGGCATGTAGATTCCTGCGACGCCCATTTTTCTCATCCAACCTGTGCTGGAAATACGTCTCATAGCCACATTACCAGGGGTAATTACATCAATGGAATTAAGGTATTCTCGCACCGCGGAATGAATACTTGAAACATCGCTTTTGGTTACTTCAGAAGTATGAAAACGAGCGGTGTCAGATTTACTTCGGTGGTACATGGCGTTTTCGAGTGACCACGTTTGTAAGTATTCAAACTCCTCTGTACTCAATGGTTTGACGGTGGCATCAAGTTTCTTCATCACCCCAGGAGCGCTGTAATTCCAACCCCAACTAACGTAGAACCAAGCCAGAACGATGCCTAACGTATTTAGTAGCGTTCGCCACCATGGACGTTGAATGAAAAGGCGCTTCTTAAACCAGCCTCGCAAGAGGAAGAAAAACGAAACCAAGATGATGATGAGCATCATCGGTACTGGAATCCACGTGAAAAGACTATCTCTCAGCCATCTGAAAACAGCAAAAACACCATTTCGATAGACGGTTTCAGTAAAATAAGGGAAATAAGAAAGCACTTGTGCCAGTAGGGCACAGCTCAGGCCTAAAATGAAGGGGCCTAATTGAAGGAGACCTTTTCGCGCTTTTTTCACATGTTAAAGGTACGTATTCGGACGTTCATTTCAGTGCAACAGACCAAGGCAAAGTTTAAGACGAAGAAGTCGCTTTACGCTTTCTTCAACCTGGCGATTATAGGTTTCATCTAAAGCCATTTCTTCCATGACCCATTGCATTGTAAGAGCTTCGTCTTGAGGCATTAATATGAAGTCGCACCCGGCTTTTGACGCCAGGAGAGGAGCTTTATCTAGGACAGTAACCGCCTTCATTATATTCAAGGCATCAGATATGATTAGTCCTTCGAAACCTAGTTCTTCGCGAAGCAAATCAGTGACAATAGTGCGTGAACAGCTCGAAGGCAAACCGTTGGTGCCATAGGTGGCATTGTTTTCAATGGTGATGAGCTTGGTGTCATATTCAAATTGAATGTGCACGCGCCTATTCTTTTGTTTCCCGTTTTCGACCTCATTAGAGGCAACGGGTTTGGCTTCTCCGAAAAACGCCTCATCGCTCACTTGGTATCCGTTTTCAACCAACAACGCGCGCACAGCGGTTAACCTGCGTTGCGACAAGGCCAAGTTGAACTCGTCCGAGCCATCTGCATCGGTGAAGGCATTGAGCCTAATTGTTCGCACATAAGCTTGCTCGGAAAGTACGTCCAACAAAGATTTTCCTTGGTCAGATGTAACTTCCGAGCTGTTGCTTACGAATAAGACGTAATGATCTTTTTTGTTTTGGCCGAAAAGTTGGCCGACCCCGCACGCAAGAAAGAGCGCCAGGAGCATTCTGCGATAGTTCATATACTCTATTTTTGGGTTTGTTTCCTTGTACCTCAATTCACATCGAATGAGAATCCGATATTTGCATTAATCAAAAAAGGGTAAAGGCGGGCAGAAATGTACCTTACTCAACACAAAGACCATACCATGAAAAAGGCATTATCACTTTGCATTTTAGGACTCGTTCTCCTCCTATCAACTTCGCTACATTCTCAAAACGAATGTGACGGTCTTAATATTGCTCAGGTCTACATGGATCCGCTAAATCTGGACCGTTTGATTATAGAAGTTGAGAACACAGGGGAAGGAAACTTCAGCTACCCCGGTTTCAAGGTGTTCAAAGACGGAGAAGAATTAGGTGCTGAAGAAGTAACTTTCTTTGGAATAGGAGCCGAAAGCACGCACTTTGTTTCGCTAGAAAACATTTTCGAGGATGGCGATGACGCAGACCTTACGTTTGAATTGTGGACCGGTTTTTATGCTGAATTAGCATGTGTTTTTGAATGGTCTGGAAAGCCATACGATTCTTCTGAATGTTTTGAGATGAATTTCTCACTTCAGTGGGCAGGTGGCGCAGGGAATTTCTTGAACATCGTGATGTATGATCAAGTGTCGGAAGAAGAGGTGTTCAGCACAGAAGGTTTTTTCGATGTAGTGAATCCAACCTTTACCGAAACCATTTGTATTCAACAGGGCTGCTACATTTACAAGGTCACAGCAGACGAGACGCTCCAGAACGATTACTTCATCAACTTCTATGCAGACGCTTTATTTCCGCTGTACACCGGTGTTGCGTTGGAAGGAGATCAAGGAATTACGGATTTGATTGAAGTGTGGGAAGGATGTATTCCTCAAAGCATCAACGAGCAGGTCTTTGAAGCGGATTTCTCAATGGCCCCTAATCCAGCCAGTGAAATGGTGATCTTTGACTTACCACAAGAGGCCGCAGCTGTAGATATCCTTGATATCAATGGGAAATTGATAACTACCGTACCGAACTCATCTGTTGATCTCTCTGAATTCTCGGAAGGATGTTACTTCGTCCGTGTCATTTTTGAGAATGGAGAAGTGAGAACAAAGAGGCTGATCGTTACTCCATATTAATACCAAGAGGTCGACTCTAAAGAAGTAGTTAAAACTTGAAATTAACCTTCAAGTTAACTCTTCGCCCTGTCAAGAAATTCGGAATTCCATAGTTTCTTCCCGTGACATCTTCAATCCACGTATAGCTAATGGTATTGTTAATGCCGAGGATGTTGAAGATTTCCAATGAAATAAAACCAGACTTATACCAACGGTCTTTGTCTCTATTCTTATCGGTAACGAAATCACGAGAAAACCCGATGTCTACTCTTCGGTAAGCACTTGTTCTTAAGATGTCCTTGTAACGTTCGAACGTAGGAGGCCCATAAGGAAGCCCTGTTCCGTAAAACATGCTCACGAACACTTTGTATTCTGGCCATTTCGGCATCTCATCCTGGAACAACAAGCTAATACTCACACGTTGATCCGTTGGACGCGGAATAAATCCGGGTTCTCTCAGCGTGCTGTCTACAGGAGTGTCGTTCAATGTAAATCCAGGAACAATCTCTTTTCCTTCGTCATTGAAAAACACGAAGTACTGATCATTGTCAATGTCCTCTGCTGTTCTCAATACAGAAACACGCATCCAACTTTGAACCCCTTGAATGAATTCGCCATTGACCATGAAATCAGCGCCTGTAGCAAATCCATTTGCACTGTTGGTGGCATAATACCTCAATCGTACATTCTCTACTTCATAAGGAATAAGCCTGTTCAAGTCTTTGTAGTACAATTCTCCAACGAACTTGAAGGGCCTGTCGAAAGCCTTAAACACATAGTTCATCCCGGCAACCAAATGAATGGCTTGCTGCGCTTTAATGTCTGGATTAATTTGGCCGTTCAAGCCACGCATTTCTCGGTAGAAGGTAGGTTGCCAATACATTCCCCCAGCTAAGGTGAAAATGACATTTCGTCTTACCAACGAATCGGTACCAACCGTTTCTTTCTTGTACCACTTTGGCTTGAATGAGAGGTTAGCTCTTGGACCACCTACAAACTCATTGTTAAAGCTCCAGTAGTTCCCTCTAATTCCGGCGTTGAAGGTCCATTCATCTCCGTCTTCATTGGTACTTCGCCACGAGTTCTGAACGTAGCCCATAACACGAGTCGATTCCACTCTGTTTTTCGCCTTGATGACATCGTTCAAGATGATTTGTTGATCGGGTTGAAGACCAGGAACTTCATAGCCAACGCTGTCTTGCGGATGAGGAGTGCTGAACCCAGCTGAATCCAATAAGCTCCATTCGCTCAACTCATCGTAGATGTTTTCGTATTGAATTGTAGCACCCCATTCCAAGGTGTGCTTACCATTCAAAAAAGTGGCAATTCCCTTGTGGTTGAAGCTCAAAACAGTTGCCTCAAGCTCGTTTCGCGCATGATCTAAATACCCGCCAGTTCCTCTGTTGGCAAGCACTTCGCCAAATTCATCAGAACCAAGGTCGCGTTCCAATTCATCTAAAAAGTACTGGCCAAGGATGTCGAAATTTTCAAATTCATACGTTTGGAAAGCAGAAACGGTGAAAGTCAGTTTGCTTTCATCACTTAATCGCTCTGAGCTAAACGCACCGAAGTAGGTGTCAAAACCGGTCTCTTCTTTTCCGTCAAAGAAGATCGTAAGACGTAAGGCCTCGTTGATGTTACCCACATCTGTTTCACGCGTTTGAGGAATGAAGTTGTACCTGTTTCGGGCAATGTTCCCAAGAAAATGATGCTTCCAACGCAAGCTGTTTTTAGGCTTAAACGTCAAATAGGTTTGAACGTCGAAGTAATTCGGACTGTATTCACCCTGTTCATCTAAACTACCAAGCACGTAGGCATTGTTTCGGTAACGTACACCCGTATTGTGGCTGAAGGTACCACTGTCATTCACGTCTTCTACTTGAACGGAAGCACCCAATAAACTCAGGGTAATGTTGCCCGCAAATTCATCTGGGTCGTTGTAAGTGATATCCAATACAGAAGACATCTTATCTCCATACTTGGATTCGAACCCTCCAGCAGAAAACTTGATGTTATCAATCATGTCGGTATTCTGGAAGGAGAGGCCTTCTTGCTGCCCTGCACGCACCAAAAAAGGACGGTATACCTGAATGTTGTTTACGTAGACTAGGTTTTCATCAAAAGAACCGCCTCGCACATTGTAGCTGGAACTTAATTCACTTGTGAAATTCACCGGTGCTTGAAGAAGCAGGTCTTCAACAGTTCCTCTGGTAGAAGGAATTTGTGAACTGATTTTTGGATCCAAGGTCTCCATTGGTCCAGTTCGATCACCAGATTCCTCAATAATTGCAGGACCTGTAGTAACACCAGAAACGAGTTTCACATTGTTCACCAATGTTTGTCCGGGTTCTATGAAGAGCGTATCAATTTGCTGACTAAAACCAACAAAATTATACTTGAGGATAACGGTACCTGGAGTCACATCGATGAGGTAGGTACCATCATCAAACGTGTAAGTAACTTCAGAAACACTGTTTAAGTTTCGTACTGAAACATTAGGAACGCCAATACCGTCGTTGTCGGAAACAACGCCCTTTACTGCGGCTTTCTGGGCAGAAACAGTAAATGAAAGTAAGAATGTAATGGTTACTATGAGGTACTTCGGCATAGCGCGCGAAACTACGTTTTTTTTGTAGGATGTGAGAATAACGACACCAAGAGGTTTTTGGTATAATTGGGAGGGAGAAATATACTGGGACTAACAAAACACCCTTTTTTCAGGGAATTTCAACCTATTCAAACCATTTCAACCTCGTTTAAACCCGAAGTCATGGATTTAACGGTTCATTTCACCTGGCTTTTCCTGACGATTTCCAAGGGAATTGATGACTTATTGCTACATGCGAGCATATCATTTAGTCTTTCATTGAAATGATTTAGTGGAGGCTAGACCATTCGCATTCTTTTGTGGAAGAATTAACTGTTAACCCTTCAACTTCAAAAGTATGATCGTCAAGAAAGAAATGCACGACAAAGAGTTGCAATCTCAATATGCTCAATTTCGTTTTATCGTTTCCCTCAATCAAAAAAAATGGGGATTGAGACTAATGAATGGCCTTGTTCGGCAGACGAAAGGACAAAAGGTCAAAGGTGCGGTGAATGAAACGCATGAAGTCCCAAGCACAAGCACAACAGACCTTACAATTCGAACAAGAGTATATCGACCAGAAGGACCAAAAGAGGTTCTTCCAGCCATGATTTACTTCCATGGAGGAGGTTACATGATGGGGATTCCTGAAATGGCCAATACCTTTTATGCAGACGTACTGAAAAGAAGGAAGGTGGCTATTTTCGCCCCAGATTACCGATTGTCACCAAAAGACCCATTTCCAGCGGGTTTCAATGATTGTTACGATGTACTCCTTTGGATGCGAGACAATGCCAAAGAGCTCAATATCGACCCCAACAATTTCATTATCGCAGGGCACAGTGCCGGAGGTGGAATGGCTGCAACTGTGACCCTTAAAGCACGTGATACCAAAGACGTGGACCCTATTTTTCAGATGGCCATTTATCCTATGATTGACCATAGAATGATTACCGAATCATCTAAAATGGAAGGGTCAACGATGTGGGACGCTAGCATCAACAACCATGCTTGGGGACTCTATTTGCGCAACGTGAAAAACCGTGTGCCGGCCTATGCATCGCCTTCGTTGAATGAGGATTACAGTAATTTCCCGCCAACAATTAGCTTCGTAGGCGATTTGGAGCCTTTTTACGATGAAAATGTGGCTTACATTGAGTCATTGAAAAAAGCATCTATTCCTGTTAAATTTAAGATCTTTAAAGGAGGGTACCATGGTTTTGAAGTAGGGTCACCTAAAGCAGCCATTTCTCTTAAAGCGAATAAATTTCAGCTGGATGCGTTTGAAGAGTTTTATGACAAATACGCGCAGTAAAAGTGAAAACGGTATCTAAGAAGAATAAGGAAAGACCATTATGAGTGAAGCGCTAGAGCTAAATAGAATTTCACAGATGCACCAATTAGGCGGCCTCTCAACACCAGAGCATCCGTTGGTTAGTGTTATCCATAACCGTGATATCAAGTCAGTTGCCAGTATGCAAGGCGTCAAGGTGATCAATAATTTGTACGCCATTATTTTCAAGTCATCTACCGTTTGTGGTTCCTTTTCGTACGGGAGAAATTCATACGATCATGAAGAAGGAACACTGGTCTTTACGGCACCTGGTCAAGTAATGGAATTTGAGAGTGATTCGGTGGCAGACGATGAAATTGATCCGGATGGTTGGACCTTGGTGTTTCATCCTGACTTATTTCGGAGTTCTGATTTGTCGGAGAAAATCAACAAGTATTCATTTTTCCACTACGATTCGAATGAAGCATTGCATATTTCAGACAAAGAGCGGTTGGCCATTGAGGACTTGTTGGAGAAGATTGTTCATGAATACAGTCAGACACCAGACCGGCATAGTCAAAACCTGATTGTATCCAACATTGAGCTGTTCTTGGATTATTGTCTTCGTTTTTACGATCGTCAATTCTTTTCCAGAACAAACCTCAACGGTGATGTCATATCGAAGTTTGAAGCGTTTTTGGTTAATTATTATGAGACCGATCAAGCTTGCGATAAAGGGGTGCCGAGCGTTGAGTACTGCGCGAAGAAACTCAATTATTCACCCAATTACTTTAGTGATTTGCTTAAGAAAGAAACGAGAAAGACAGCGCTGGAGCAAATTCACTTTTTCCTAATTGAACGAGCAAAAAACAGCTTGCTCAATTCTTCCGGAGCAATAAGTGGAGTGGCTTACTCCTTGGGGTTTGAATTCCCTCAGCGGTTCAGCAATTTCTTCAAGTCCAAAACAGGAATGAGTCCGAAGGAGTATCGGAATTTGAATTAAACGCTAACAAAATCTGCATTGAGTCTGGTAGCAAGAGATCTGCACGGCTTAAATTATGTTCAGTCCATTTGATGTAATCAATCGTGTTGACTCTTTTTGAACTTATAAAATTGATCGAAGAGGATAGAGTGGGGAAGCGTTATCACGGAAATAAGAATAAAAAAATAGCTAATCAGGTTAGGCCAACTGTCAGGCCTCATAAAGAAAAGAAAACCAAGAATTCCTGTTATCGAAATGAAACTAAAAAGCGACAAATCTCGGAGGAATGATTTGACCGTATACTTTAGGAAATTTGCTTGCAGCCAGTCAAACTGATGTTTGAAAGCATTGAGAGAATGAAATAGCACGAAATAAAGAGTGAAGGCAATAAGAAATGGCAGTAAGCTGTAACTCACTAAAATGGTCAATAACAGCATTAACTGTTTCGCAAAAACTCGAGTATCAATTCGATTTGTTTTCCATAAATACATCGAGTGGATTAACGTAACACCGAAAATGAGGGTGGTAATGCCCATCAACATTGCGCTTGATAAATCAGGTAAATTAGATTTTGTAACAAACTCCAAGTTGGGTCTAATCTCAGCATACGAGATTAAAAGTGGAGCTATGAGAATCGAGGAGCCCCAAATCATGGTCTCCCAAGGTTTTGTTAAATCTACAGCATTGTCTTCTAGAAACTCTTGTCCAAAATGATACGCACTCAAAATAAAAAAGACGACTAAGGCTTTTCCAGGCATAAAAACCCACCATATAGTATACCCAACTGCGATGAGGACATACTTAATTATATATGAAATAGGTTTTGAGTTTTTATTGATGGTGGCATTTATTTTGTGGTCTGCCGCGCCGTGTGGTATCCCGAACAAAAGGACAAGGCTCACACAAATGGTATTGTATAACCAAGGTGAGGGGGTCATAGTTAGGTACAAGACCGTAACCATGAAGACAATTAAATATTTGATTTTAGTAGACATAAGAAAATTGAGAGCTCTCATCAGAGAGCTCTCAATTGATTAAATGAATTATGCTGTTGCTGTTTGTGCTTTGCTATTTACTGCAAGAGAGTAAATCACAAGACCGAATCCAATCTTGTTGATAGCGTCACCTATGTTGTACATGATGTCCAATGATTCAAGTGGAAGAACTCCACTCAATAGTCCTCCTGGAATAGCCATGTAGCCAATTGGATAGATTGCCCAACCAACAAAAATGAACCAAGCAAGTGTATTGAATGCTTTTTGAAGGGTAGGATTGTTTGAATTTTTTGAAAGCTGTTTTGCAGAACCAAACCATACTTCATAGAAGATTCCCGCATATCCAATAGTGGAAATAGCTCCCCAAAGGGCACTAGAATCTCTAAATACTGTTTCCCCTAAATATCCGGTCACTAGCATCCAGACTGAGTAAAAGATCATTTTCCACAGCAGTCCGGTTTTAGCTCCAAATGCTTTAAGGATGAGGTAAAATTCAACACACATCAACGGCACTGTCAAGATCCAATCGATGTATCTGAATTCCGTTGGAGATGTTCCATTTTCGACCCAAAAATCCCTCATGTAGTAATAGTGAACAGCGGCAATAAAAGTTATCAATCCTGAAACCAGTAAAGATGTCCTCCATTTTCCATCTACATTTCTCATTTCGAAAAAGAAGAATACGGTAGCTGCAAGCATGGCCATACTGCCGATAAAAAAAGTAAACCCTACGTAATCACCTGATTGTAAGGTAGTGGCTAATAGTTCTTTCATAATTTTTGATTTTAGAGTAAACAGGTCAGGTGTTAACTTTGTTTAACCTTTCATGTAAAAGTTTAACAATAATTTGGCTTAGAACTTGAAATTCAATTTCCAGATTCTGATTTAGAAATCACAGAAGGCTCTAATTTACAGGCATTTTGATTGAAAATAAATCGTGAAACAATGTCGCGATTAAGGGCAAAAAAAGATTAAAAAATTTTCGCTTTGTCTTTCTGGCTCAATCCTTGGTTTCTTCTAACTTAGAACATCTATAAACAGCATTTCATGAAATACCTTTTACTTCTTCTTTTCAGTGCCATTACGTTTCATGCAACGGCCCAATTAGCAACAGACAGTGTACGAAACTGCCCAGAAATCCCTTCGTTGCGCGAGCTAATGACCAAAGTTGTGACAGCCATGAAAGACCTGACAGTGGAAGAAGAAGTAAGAGATCATGTGACGTACAGAACCTATTTCGACGCTACTGGATTGTACACCGGTTGGGCATATACACTCAATACACAAACAGCACATAAATTCAGGTTTGCCCTCATTGAAAAGGGAAAAGTCATTCGTGAAGTAGGTTATTACGGCAGCGGGCAAGTAGACTTTGATTTCAATTTCGAAGGAGATAACAAAAGTGGTTGCCATATCATGTGGCGCGAAAATGGCACCTTATACATCGATGAGTTTTACGTAGATGATAAGCCCCACGGCTGGCAGTTGCGCATTGCAGCTGATGGAACGGTAGTACGAAAAGAGTATTTCGTTAATGGCGTCCTTTCGTCAGAGTGAACGCCAGCTTTCTGGCCTCCAAATTGAGAATTCAACAAGTACGCAACATAGTTGCTGGTTCTTTTAGATTTACGCTTCGCTCTTGATACCTTAGCACAAAGCGTCACTGATGAAAAAGATTCTAGTTCTCCTGCTGCTCATTCCATTTGCTACTTCAGCTCAACAATTCTCCTTAGTCAAAGACTTCAACAACGAAGTAACATCCAATGGCCACGATCCAGAAAATGGGGGTGTGGTTTGGAACAACCTGTTCATTTACGCTGCGAAAGCACAAAGCTGTGGATTGGAGCCATGGGTTTCTGATGGCACCGCTGATGGCACCCAACTATTGAAAGATATTCGTCCTGGAGTAGGCTTTTCCGAACCTGAAGATTTTGCCATCACCCCAAATGGTGTAGTGTTCTCTGCGTATTCAGTTGAATTGGGAAGGGAACTTTATATCACAGAAGGGACACCGGAAGGTACCCAACTGCTCATCGATTTATATCCTGGTGAAACGAGCTCTTCTGCAGCTGGAATGATCACCTTTAATGACCACGCTTATTTCAGTGCATTTCATCCAGAAATCAATGGAACAGCGATCTATAGAACAGATGGAACAGCAGAAGGGACCGAGTTATTTTTTGATGACAATGGAGTTGGAAGCGTAGGCTTCATTCAAGCTTTTGTTTGGAACGAAAAACTCTTCCTTTCAATAACTTCTACAGGAAATGGAACAGAACCTTGGGTGACCGATGGTACCGAGGAAGGAACCATGCTATTGCTAAACATTGCTCCGGGTACGGACAGTTCAAATCCCGGGTTGTTTACTCCCTTTGGTGAGGACCTCATTTTTCGCGCATACAGCTCTTCAGTTGGAAACGAACCATACATCACAGATGGCACGCCTGAAGGAACGACTCTCCTCAAGAACATCAATTCAGGTTCAGGAAATTCCATGGTTGATTCTTTTGTTGAACTCAAGGGTGAACTCTTGTTTAGTGCACAAGATGCTTCCAGTAGACAAGTATGGAAAACCGATGGAACAGTTC
>JAQWQB010000101.1 GCA_029245065.1 Flavobacteriales bacterium
ATTTAAACGTCTAAATCCCCATCGTTATCTATATCTGCCCAAGAAGAACCGCCTGATTGCGGGAATACTTCAATACCGAGTCCTGACTCAGCTGTGATATCGATTAAGTTAGTTAAGTCTCCCGTGTTCTCGAGCAAAGCCCACTGACCAAAATAACGCGTGACGAAAAGATCAGAATCACCATCGTTGTCAAAATCAATCCAGATGCATTGCTTGAATTGACCTTGACCACTGAAAACGGTTACAGGAGGATCAAATGTAACGCCGTTGTTCCGGTAGAAAAGAATCCCATTTCCGTTGGTACAGAATGTAAGGTCATCCCAACCATCGTGATCAGCATCAAAAAAGCTTACACCTCCGCCATATTCACCATTCGTGTATGAAAACTGAACACCTAGTTCAGCGCCCGCATTGGTAAACGTTTGAGCACAAAGAAATGATGACGAGAATATCATCAACAGAGAAATAGTAAGTCGCATAGTATTGTTATAGTTACTATAAAGATAACTAAAACGAGGCTTAATCAGCCGTATTAAACTGAAGTTCTTGGAAGGTTAAGGAGTCAGGCATGAATAGGTGCTGTGGCCGAAATTCGCCATTGGCATATAGTTCAAACTGATCCAAGTAGTAAGGGGAACGCCACACACCTGATTGTCCGGTAGGAGCAACGCTGATGCTTTCGTTGATGTCTTTAAAATCTATAATGATTCTCATTTGCGCTCCGAACCGACCTACAGAATGAACATCTTCAGAAGGAGTGAAGCCACTTTGACTAATGGTTTCGTTACTTCCGCTCATTGGAACGGGCTCGGCACTAATCCAATTTCCTAACATAGGAATGTCTTTGAGCATATGTTGCGGATGCCACGTGTGGGCTTCACCCCATTTCCAATTGAGCGGCTGGTCTCCGTAGGCTGTTTTCAGATCAGCGCAAAGCGATTGATAGACGGTCAATAAATGGTCGTCTAAGGTTTCTGTTTTATCAGTAGTTTGAATTTCCCAAACCAGGTGGTTTTTATCGTTCAATGACAGATGGAGCAATCTTCTCATCCAATGAGTGTTTCTGAAACGTTCAAACTGTTCATCGGTCATTTCGTCTTTCAAGCCAGCATGAAGAAGTCTAACTTGAAGCGGTTGGTAAAGCACGGGGGCAGGTGCGTCCTTGTCGTAACTCCCATTCCAACTCAATAATCCAGCACATTGTTGTTCAAATTCAGAAAGTTGACTCCACATCGCTTCGGATGATAAAATACCATTCAGGTATGTCGCTACCTTGGCATCGTCAGTATTTACTACATCAAGCAAGAGGTTTTTCATAAACTCTACATCGATATTGTTGGCGTCCAAGAGCGATTGGCGAATGCGCGCCGCGCGAACAGGAGGGACGTAATAACCTGGGATGTAAAGTGAATCGGTTGTTTCAGGCTGTTCATTAGCCGTGCTTACTATTCCAGAGGGCGGATTAACACAATGTGGATTGCGGTCGAACGAATAATGTTCCGTTAGTTGGTTTGCCCCACGGTACCCAGGAATGGCTTTTTTTGAATCTACTCCAGCAGGATGTTTTGGCATGCGTGCACAAGCCCACCAACCAATGTTATCAGCTGAATCTGCATAAACGACGTTTAATCCAGGGGCGTGAATATCCTCTAAGGCTGTTTCAAATTCTGCAAGGTTTTCGGCATTGTTCATGGAACGAAACGCATTCAATAGATTGTTTTCCCCTTGGGTGTATTCCCATCGAAGGGAAACAACAGGATAGTCGCTCATTTCAGCAATGGCACCATTGATGAGGTGTCCATTGTGTGTCCGGATAACTTGAATAGTTGTATCAGCTTGTCCACTAATAGCAATGGTCTCATCGTGAATTTCAGGTTCGTAATACGTTGAATCCATCTGGATAAGACCGTTTTCATTGAGGCGTTCTGTGTACAAATCGATGTCGTCATTCTCGAACATTGTCAACCCCCAAGATTTTACTTCGTCATGACCTACGAGTGCGTAGGGGATACCCGGAATAAAATTCCCATAAAAGTTGAACCCTTCTGTATTTATAGCTGCTTCGTACCAAACTTGTGGCACATTGTATCCAATGTGGGTGTCGTTGCACATCATCGCTTTGCCACTCTTGGTCTTAAAGCCTTTCACAGCCCACGCATTCGACCCTTTAAATTCGGCTAGTCCTAGGTCTTCTAGAATAGAGGGCCATAAGAAAGCAGTAAGTGAATCTTGGCTACAGCTTTGGTTGAAGGGAGGCATTAATCGTGAATCGAGGCCCATTTCGTTCGGCCAGTTTTCGCCATGTTGAAGGCTCATTTCGGTCGCCAGCAAATCGGTCTGTGCAGCAATGCTAAAACTATAGGCCATGTAGCCCGCAATGGCATAAATATCTTCTAGTTCGAAATACGACATGTCAATACCAATGGCGAACTCTAACGGCGGATTTCCCTCGTCAATGAAAGCATTGATGCCCGCTAAGAATGATTCACATTCAGCCACGGCTGCCTCGTTCCCACTTTCTATTAGGTGCTGAGCTGAAGACATTGCATGATTTCCAAGGTCAAGAGAGCGAAAGAACACATCAGCGCCAATGGTTTTATCCCCCAGGATTTCTGACAGCTCACCTTTTCCAACACGACGAAGTACCTCCATTTGAAACAAACGTTCACTGGCCATCAGATAACCGAGTGAATAGTAGGCGTCAAGCTTGTTCTCTGCAACGATATGTGGGATGCCAACAGCATCAAAACCAACAGAAACATCTGCAGAAAGAGCCGGCATGTTTTTGGTGCCCTCATATTCGGGCACTTTACTTTCAGCATAGAAATTAAACCAGACGGCAAAAAGGATGACCAGAATAGTCAGTACTAGAAAAGTTCTTTTGAAAAATCGCATGCCGAAAGTTAGCGAATGATCAGGTTGTACGATACAAAGTGATGGTCATCTTGTAAATGAATGATATAACGACCTGGTGCTAAATGTGATAGGTCCAGCGTGGTTGAAGTTAGAAGAGAAGAGTAGACTGATTTTCCAACGATTGAAAAGATTTCTACTTGCACATTGGCAGATTGTATACCAGTAATTTGAAGGATTCCAGAAGTAGGATTGGGATAAACCTCCATTGTTTGAGCAAGTTCATCGACTCCAACCACCTCGTCGATGATAATCACTTCACTGAACTGACAGCCATTCGCATCAATAATATTGCATTGAATAGGTCCTGGTTCTAAGTCTTCTGGGTTTTGATCTTCCGAGGAATTGGACCAATAGAAGTCATAAGGAGGCGTTCCTCCAAGGACTGTAGTTTCTATTTCCCCAAGTTCACCTTCGATTACGTGTGTTACATTAAACGTAGCTTCTAATTCCAGAGGTTGATCGATGAAAGCGCTTTCAGTTGTGCTACATCCCAACTCATCTGTAACGGTTATGGTGTATTCTCCTTGTGCAAGATTTTCTAATTCACCATCAACAAGATGTTCTCCTGTTCCACCTTGACTAGTCATTTCAATGAAACCTGAAGTTTCCCCAAAACACAAAACATCAGATGGATCTAATACTACTTCCAAAATTTCAGGTTCTAACAACATGAAAAGCGTTTGAAAAGAACATCCATAGGTATCTTCAATAGACATAGAATAATCGCCTGCAATTAAATTGTTTAGAACTGTGCCAGCGTATTCACCCTCCCATGAAATTTCTTCTATCATATCAGAAAACACTTCAATGCTTCCATCGTTGTAGCCAAAACAACTTGGTTGATCCACGATGTATTCAAAAGTGAATTCAGGCGCTTGATTGACGGAATAAACGGGGGAAGATAACGAGAGCCCTTCTTCAGTGGTAACGCTAACCCAAACACTTGTTGGTTCTGAAACCCAAATACTCGATGTCTAAGCTCCATTGGACCACGAATACGTTTCAAAATCGCCAGGACTTAAAAAAAGGCTATCATTTTCGCAAAACCACATCGTCTGCTCAGGAGCAAGTGACAACTCAAATGAAGAGCCTTCCAACAAGACATGCGTATCGAGAATTGATAAATCGTAAAACGAATCGATCAAACCACTTGGCCACTTGACAATAACTGAGTCTATTGCAATAGATTCATTCAATCCGAAATGATGATATTGAGACCGTTGACTCATGTATCCTTCGCCACACTTGGTGAAGTCAGACAACGTTTGGTCCGATGTATATACTTCAATCCAACTTCCAACTCCGTCTTTGTTCGAAACTGTTCCTTCCAATTTTATCCGAACCCAGTTTCCTACATCTGCAAGGTTTTCCCATAAATACACACCGTTTGTTCCATCGTTGGATTGTGCAATGTCCAGTGCTCCATCACCATTGTAATCTAAATGTGAATTGGAAAAACTAGGGGAGGTGTTACTCGGCATGAACGCATTTATAGGCGTAAAATCTTGTCCACCGGTGTTTTCGAAAATCGGGTTTGCATTAACGTTTAGCGGAGTTTCGGTACTAATGAACAAGTCTGGGTAGCCCGAATTGTTATAGTCTACCCAGAGGGCTCCCCATGAAAACAAATTCAATTCAACACCTAAGTCTTCAGCAATTTCGGTGAATTGGTTGTCTCCATCGTTTCTGAGCAATTTGTTCCCGGTATAATTGTTTGAAATGTAGATGTCCATATCTCCATCCCGATCGAAATCCGTTATTGAGTTGCTCATGGCGTCTGCAAGTATATCCGTGCCTGAGCTTGCTGAGATATCATTGAACTGACCTTGAGCATTCGAGATGAACAAGGCATTTAACGCCGTTTTGTCGTTGATTACATAGAGGTCTGGGTTTTGATCTTTGTTGAAATCAGAGAACGAAGGCATGAAACTTGGCAATACCCCATTATCAACACCATACGCTTCGGCCACTTCGCTGAATGTTCCGTCTCCCTGGTTGAGAAAAAGCCAGTTTGGGGCACCTTCGTCCCAGTCGTAGTTACAAACATAAAGGTCCAAGAAACCATCTCTATTAATGTCAGACCATGCCGCACCATGAGATCTCCCTATCCCAGCGTCTTGAATTCCTGAAGATATGGTGACATCATAGAAGTTCAAATTTCCATCATGTGCGTATAGTTTGTTGACAGAACCATCATGCGTGACAAATAAATCTGCGTCCCCGTCATTGTCATAATCTGCCCAAATCACGGCTTTTACATCCCCATCGTCCGCAATGACAATTGGAGGGTCAAAAACACCGTCGTTATTCAGGTAAATGAAAATTCCATTACCAAATGTGGCAAAAGTAAGATCTTCGAATCCGTTGGAATCAATATCGTAAGAGCTCATTCCAGCTCCGAGTAGTGCATTCCCGACTTGTACATACAGTTGCATTTCGTTTGAGACATCGACGAACTGTTGAGCAATGGAAGAGAGGCACCACATGATGGATAAGGCCATCAGTGATAGTCGCATAGTATAGTAATAATAAGGTCTAGTGAATATAAACCAAATTATTGAGAATAAGTGAATTGAATCAATGCAGATGCAGAGATTGTGTTTAGTAATCCACTAAAAAAATTTAGGAAAGACTATACCTTATGCTAGTTGCCTGGAGTATAATACTTCAATGCCTCTGGCATAAATTCGTTTAAATCATTGATACGTGTATCATGATTTGGATGAGTAGAAAGGAACTCTGGTGGTTGTGCCCCACCATTAGCAGCCATACGTTCCCAAAACAATGGTGCTTCTGCAGGGTTGTATCCGGCCATGGCCATGAAGACTAAACCTAGCTTGTCAGATTCCGATTCGTGTTGTCTGCTGAAAGAAAGTGACCCTAATTGAGATCCAACACCATATGAAGTTAAAAACAGGTTCTGTGCAGCTTGAGGCTTCTCACTTATTAGCGCTGCCAACGTAACTCCTCCGGCCTGAATAAGTAGTTGTTGCGACATTCTTTCATTTCCATGACGTGCCACCGCATGCGCAATTTCATGGCCCATTACTACAGCAAGTCCTTTTTCGTCTTGGCAAATTGGAAGTATTCCGGTGTAGAAAACAACCTTTCCACCTGGCATGCACCAAGCATTTACGGTAGGGTCATCAACCAATTGGAATTCCCAATCAAATCCTTCAACTCGCTTTGATTGACCGTTTTCTGCCAAATACTGTTCAACAGCAACGGCAATCTTTTCTCCAACCTCTTTTACCATTTGCGCATCACGATCAGATGACGTCACAGGGGTACTAGCGGTAAGAAAATCAGTATAAGCTTGCTGAGACATACCAATCATTTGGCTTTCAGGCAGAAGATTAACCTGTCTTCGCCCAGAAATTGGAATACGAGAACAGCCGATTACAACAGCTACTAAGGTCAAAAAAAAAAGGACGCGTGTAGTTTTCATGTTTAATGTATTTCAGCAGACAACCCTCTATCTAGGAGTGCTGTGCACATAGGTTCAAGTTTTTCAAAACTACCATTCTTCACTGTGCATTTTCCCTTAAAATGAATAATGATAGTGCATTGCTCGGCTTGGATAGCATCATGTCCACAAACTTGAACAAGGCTTTCAATCACGAAATCGAAGGTGTTTACCTCGTCGTTAAACAGCACAAGTCCCTTTTCTTCGTCCTCCAAGACGTCAACATCAACTTCCTCTTCTACCTCGGGAGTGATCGTTTCCAATTTTACAAGCGATAACATACAGTGCAAAAATAAGAAATCATCACCCAAAATGCAGAAAATTGAACATTAGTGTAATTTGAACATGCAGGTGCAAACATTGTTCCACTTACATAACGCAAAACCTAGTATGGAATACGCACCGGAAATTATCGTCATTGCAAAAGACCTTCACTTGAAGGCGGAGCTAGAATCATTGCTTAACGCACTTGGTTATGAGCTTGAAGTATATGGAGAGTTTCCTAGTCCAGAAGAGTTCAAAACAGCGGGAGTTTTTCCTGATGTATTGTTCATGGAAGTGAACCAGGAAAACTTCGATAAAGCGGAAGCCATCGCAAAAGTGGCCAATGCCCAACGGAAGACACCTATTATTTACCTCGCTGACAACAAGGAAGAAGGCTTCTTTAACAAGATAAAAGAAACCCGTCCGTTTGGATTCATTGTGAAGCCAATTGATTTGGGTGGAATCAAACGAATAGTTGAACTAGCTGTAGGGTACGACATTGATTCAATTTCATCTGCTACTAGTGATCCTTCAATGTATGTGCAAGAAGGAGCACAAGTGGTTAGAAAACCATTTTTCTTCACGAAAGTGGGAAATAAGCTCCGCCGAATTGATTTGGACGACGTGGTTTACATCGAAGTGGAGGGGAAATACAGCAGTATTCAGCTGAAAGAGCGAAAGTTCCATGTGAAGGCTTCGCTGAAAGACCTACTTGAAAAATTCCCAAGTGACCGTTTCGTTCGTGTTTCAAGAAACTTTGTGGTAAATCTAGATCGCATTGAACACATTGATACCATGCAATACATGGTGAAAGTTGAAGACCGCGAAATTCCTGTAAGTAGAACCTACAAGGAAGAATTGATGAATAGAATTCAACTGCTCTAACCCCATAGAGACCGCTCATCATTTTCTACATCAAAATCGTACTTTACCGTACTAACTTGCTGGCATAAAATAGCTAGCAATGAACAAACGCATCCTAGTGGTAACTGCAGCTACACTCGTCTTGGGTAGTTGCGCCACACCAGAACCTGAAAAACAGGAAGAAGTTTCTATGATGAAATTATCTTACCCGGACACGCGCATGGAAGAAGTGTCTGATACCCTTTGGGGAACAACTGTCAAAGACCCATATCGTTGGTTAGAAGACGACAATGCTCCCGAGGTGAAAGACTGGGTGCAAGCTCAAAACGGTGTCACCAGATCTTTTCTAGATAGCATTCCTTATCGTGACGCCATTCGTGATCGGTACGAGCAATTGTTCAACTACGAAAAAGTTGGCAGCCCTTTCCGAGTTGGTGACAATTACTTCATCAGCAAAAACGATGGACTTCAGAACCAAAGTGTGATTTATGTGCGCAAGGGAAAAGAAGGAGAAGAGGAAGTTTTCCTTGATCCAAACAAACTAAGCGATGATGGTACGGTAACTGCAAGTCTAATGGGGGCAAGCGATGACGACAAGTACATGGCATTGACCCGAAATGAAGCCGGTTCAGACTGGGGGGAAATTCGCGTCATGGACATAGCAACCAAAAAGGAAACAGGGGATGTCTTGAAATGGGTGAAGTTCTCAGGTGCCTCGTGGTACGAAGACGGGTTCTTCTATAGCCGTTATCCAGCACCGGAAGAAGGCGATGAGCTTTCTGCGGAGAACACCTTCCACAAAATCTATTACCACAAGCTTGGTACAGATCAAAGTGAGGATCGCCTGATTTATATGAATGAAGACGCTCCAAACATGTACCACTGGGCAAATGCCACAGAAGATAAAAAGTACCTCGTACTGTACGCTTCAACCGGAACCGACGGGTACGAGTGTCATTACATGGCCTTGGATAACCAAGAAGCCGGCTTTACACCACTTTTCACTGGATTTGAAAACAAGAGTTCAGTCATAGAGCACATTGACGGTAAATTCGTTGTGATGACCGATATAGGTGCTCCAAAGTACCGACTTGTTGCCATTGACCCTGCCAATCCTGACGAATCAAATTGGGTAGAGCTACTCCCTGAAACGGACCACTTGCTTGAATCTGTATCTACTGCCGGAGGAAAGTTCTTTGCTACCTACCTAGAAAATGCCAATAGTAAAGTGTATAAACTGGACTATGACGGCGCAAACAAAGTGGCTATCAACTTGCCTGATGCAACTGGATCCGCCTATGGATTTGGGGGAGAAGAAGAAGATGAAACGGTATTCTACATGTTTACCTCATTCACTTATCCTTCCACCATCTTTGAAATGAACATCGCTTCAGGTGAATCTGAACTCTATTATGCACCAGAGTTGGAATTTGACCCAGCTGATTTCGAATCGAAAGAAATTTTCTACAAGAGTAAAGACGGAACCGAAGTGTCTCTGTTCATTGTACATAAAAAGGGATTGACCTTAGATGGGACAAACCCGACCATGCTATATGGATATGGCGGATTTAATGTTTCGCTGACACCTAGTTTCAGTACCAGCAATATCATTCTACTTGAGAACGGTGGAGTATACGCCATGGCAAACCTCAGAGGTGGGGGAGAATACGGTGAAGAATGGCACAAAGCTGGAATGCTCACTAAGAAGCAAAATGTATTCGATGACTTCATTGCGGCAGGTGAATACCTCATTGCTGAAGGATACACGAGTTCAGAACGTTTGGCAATTGCCGGAGGATCAAATGGAGGATTGTTGGTAGGTGCTTGCATGGCGCAACGTCCAGACCTATTCCAAGTGGCTTTTCCTGCTGTTGGTGTAATGGATATGCTTCGCTACCATAAGTTTACTGTAGGTTGGGGTTGGATTCCGGAATATGGCTGTGCTGATAGTAGCAAGGTGGATTTCGACAACCTGTATGGCTATTCGCCACTCCACAACTTAACTGATGGAACAGCTTACCCAGCTACCATGGTTACTACGGCAGATCATGATGACCGAGTAGTCCCAGCTCATAGCTTCAAGTTCGCAGCTAGACTTCAAGCTGCACATTCAGGAGATGCTCCTGTTGTTATTCGAATTGAAGAAAAGGCAGGACACGGAGCGGGGAAACCGACTTCGAAAGTAATTGACGAACAAGCCGATAAATGGGCGTTCATGTTCATGAACATGGGAGTGATACCTAACTATTAATCTCAAGATAACATCATGAAAAAGGCCTGCTGAAAAGTGGGCCTTTTTTTATTCACTTACGTCTGCAGTAATGCTCAAAATATATGGGTCCTCTCGGCTTTCAGAGAAGAGTAGTATTTTTCGAATAACTATTCCGTCAATATCCGCCGGATCAAAATCTACATCAATGGTTGCCGATTCCCCTGGAGGAATAGCTTCCAAGCTGAGTCTTGGAATAGTACATCCACATGAACTGGCAATGGAATCAATACGGAGTGTATCAGTTCCTGAATTCGTAAGGGTGAATTGAGTGCTCACGGTATACAACGATGGAATTTGTCCGAAGTCATGTACCATCTCACTAAAGTTAGCCGCAACGAAAAGACTGTCTGGTAACCCGCGCTGAACACTCTGAATTTCAATTTTCCGTTCCAATCGTGCCCCTCTTGAATAGATAGATTCTTGCTCATCTTCCAAGGCGTCACTTACATTCTGATTGGCTTCGTACTCACCAAACGGAACAGCCGAAAAGGTAAGGGTCGCATGGTTGGAGGCTTCGCCGTTCATGTAGGGCACAAATACTCCGTCCAACGCCGTTTCTAGGAAATTAACCAATGAAGCAATACGCCGACGGGTCAAGTTGACGTTGTAGTCGCTTTTCGCCCTAGGTGAAGCGAAACCTTTAATTGTCAAATCAATGGAATACCCCTTTTCAAGCTCAACCAAGAGCAAATCAGCAAACAAGGCCAAATCTGAAAAGCCCTTCTCAACTAAGAACGAATAGAAATCGTCAACATCAAATTCCGCTTCTTCTTTTGCATCTCCTTTCAATCCTTTGCCGTTTTCGCGCAGGTAGGTGCTCTTCAACTTCTGATAGCTGTTGAAGCAGTCTTCATAGCTTAAACGAGTTGTCGTGTCGCGCGAGTTGGGATTTGGCTCATCGTTGTGAAAGTAGAGTGTTACGGGGAGGTATGAATTCAATTCTTTCAGCGAAGCGTATACATTTTCTTGTGGCTTTTGAAGTGAGTCTTCGTACTGGATTAAAAACAAATCGGTACAACAGAAATTGTTAGGTTCATCAATGGAAGAGCGATTGCTAGCAAATATTGCTCCTTCTAATTCATCGAAGTAGCGGTAATACATATCGTTGTAAGAGGAGTTGATAGGATATCCAAGGTTCTCAGGTAGATCGAAACTACGTGGGTATCCCTTACTTCTGAAGATATCAAATCCTCCAAATCCTTCATGCCAAGTACTACTGAAATAGAGGTGCTTACCGTCAAAGAATGGTGCAATTTCATCGTCAGCTGTGTTCACATTGTCGCCGGCATTAGCAGGAGCTTGCCAAGAGCCATCCGGTTGACGAAATGACCACCAAATATCCATTCCGCCGCGGGTTCCCGGTCTGTTTGAAGCGTAAAACATCACCTCTTGACCGTCGTATTCCCCACACCAAGGCATGGTGCAGGTATATCCACTTTTATTGAAAATTTGTATGGTTCGTGCCTGGCCAATTTTCCCATCCACCACTTCCGCCTCCATTATTCTGCAAGTTGAATCGGGACATTCAACGAAGAAGGCATGAGCTCCTGATGGGGACATGACGAAATTTCCCGCTTCGATATCTGATTTGAGCCAAGGTGGAGCAAATGAATCGCTTATTTGAAAAGTGCTGTCTTGGTAATTCGCAATAAAAGGAGTAATTGTAGGCCTGTTGGAGGTGAAATGAAGCGTGCTGTCTATGTAGAAAGGAGCAAATTCAGCTTCTGAGGTGTTGACGTCTCCAGGAAGTAAATTCAAGTATTTCCCGGCATCGTTTCGACGTGCGTTGATGGCAAATTCACACGCTTCGATTTCTTGAAGACATTTCTGGTATAAATAACCGTCCTTATTTCGTTTTTGACGTTTACTGTATTTCTTAAAATTGCGCAAAGCAGCTTTGTACTTGCCATTCAGCTTTTGCATCTGAGCCAAGTAATACTGCCCCTTAGGAAACAGTCGTCCTTTGTCTTTAGCGTATGCCTTTTCGTAGAGATACTCTGCTTTCTTATAATTTCGTGTGAACCGCAATGCATCAGCATAGCTCGTCGTTATTTCGAAGGTTAATGAGTCAAGTAAATAGGCTTCTTTGTAGTAGTCCACCGCCGCTGCGTACTCATCGTTCGCCATGGCCTCTTCTGCCAATGATACCCACTGTTTCACAGATTGTCCAAGGGAGGCAACTGAAAAAAGAATGAATAAAAAGGAAAGGAGTTTCTTCATGGTTCAACCAAGCACCGTTGAAATGCTTCACCGAAAGGTAACAGAATCAATTTGAATGTACCACACTCTGCGCTTCACTTTGTAAAAAATGATATGAAATGAAGGTGACTGATTTCGCCTCGAAGAGAAGTGATATTGGAGCTCTTAACTCATTTTTCAGGTCTATCAAATGAAGCTCTTTCCCTTGAGATGCTATGCGAAACAGTCTGCGGTTGGTGCGCAACTTGAAGAGCGATGGGCTTGAGATTTCCACGATGTCGTTCTCGAAAAGCGTTCTATTCTGTATTGTTTTGAATCCGACGCTGTAATCTGCATGTGTGAACGGAAGCTTGTTCCCATTCCACCAGAATAAATCTTTGCTAAAAAAGTCGGTGTTGTTCATCGTCCTTCTGTAGCCAATAATATGCCGGTCTACTCGTAGACGCAACAAATCAAAAGAAGACGCATTTTCAGATTGCATGAAAAAGAAACAACGTAAAGATTGAATTGTTGAGGGCGCTACGCGAAGAACCAAAAATCGTCCCTAGGAAGCTTTTCCCAGTCTGCCAGTAACTTTTTTATTTCCTGCTGACCATCTGGTGAGCTCACCACAATCATGATTTGAGGATTTGATAGGGTAGGTACCACTTCAAACGACTCCATGATGATTCCGTAAATATCAAGCCCAATTTTTCGCTCGTTGTCACAAACCCAATGGAAGTTGTCTTCACGTTGTAAGAGTAACTTCGCCATGTCTTTACCGTTTCTCCCAGCTCCCCAAAGCACAAGCGGACGGGAAGTGTCTCTATCCAGCGGAAAAAAATACTCCAACTTTAGATCGAAATACCTATTGTCTTTGTATTCATCCCATGTACGGCTAATGCGATTGGAACGATCTCTCCAATAGTGAAAAATACGAGGGAGCCCTATGATTTTCATGTTGTTCCGATAGAACCTAAAACACAAATCATAATCCTCTGGATACACCTCTCTGTCAAATGCTCCAACGAGGTCTAAGTCGTCTTTGTGCAGCAACCAGCAATGAGAAGGAATGACGCATTCCTTATAAATTTCGTCGTAGTAAGCATTGTCTTTTGCCACTTGATTGAGCCATCGTTCGTACCTTCTAAATCCGTCTCCTACTTCTCCTTCATCTACAAAATGTTCAGTACCGCCTGCTACAATGTGTCCTTTTCCGTGGCGTATCCATTCCCCAACCATTTCTTCCAGTTTGTAAGATGGCATCTTATCATCACTGTCCATACGATTGATAAGGGGACCTTCGCAATGCGGGTAACCTTCTTTTAAGGTCGGAATAAGTTTAGCACGCTGGCTACTGAAAACCTTAATACGGCTGTCTTTTTGAGCGTATTCCTCTAAAATTCGCAAGCTGTCATCTGTGGAATGGTCATTGACAGCTATCAACTCCCAATCTTGATACGATTGATCAATAATGGAGTCTAAACAACTGGGTAGATAAGTAGCGGTATCTTTCACCGCCATGATGATGCTTACTTTCATGGGGGCACAAAGATAGTAGATGTACCTTTGCACCATGGAATTGCAGATTCGAAATGCATCGGCCAACAACCTCAAGGGATTTGACATAGATATCCCGCATCATAAATTGGTGGTGATTACTGGTGTTTCGGGATCAGGAAAATCTTCACTGGCCTATGACATCATTGCCAATGCCGGGCAGAATTCATTCTTAGAAAATATTCCAGGTTTCGCCCGGAAATTTGGAGCGAAGAAGGCCGAGCTTCACGCAGAGGTACAGAACCTTTTTCCCGTTGTAGCCATTCGGCAAAACCCCGGTACACCAAGTGTTACGTCAACCTTTGGTACGATAAGCGAAGTGTATGATTTGTTCCGCTTGCTATTCGCTCGGTACGGACAGTCTGAACAGCAAGCCTTGCTTACCCGTGCCCATTTCTCATTCAATACCAATGAAGGAGCATGTGAAAAATGCAGGGGAATTGGGAATGAAGAATACATTTCTGTGGCGAAATTGATAGCGGATGAGAATAAGAACCTTCGCGAGGGTGCGCTCATTCCTACACAACCAAACGGTTACACCATGTACTCGCAAGTTACCGTGGAAGCCATGAACGAGGTTTGTGAGGCCCATGGTTTCAGCGTTGATATTCCATGGAAAGAACTGACAGAAGCGCAAAAGGACGTTGTACTCAACGGCAGTGAACGGGTGAAAATTCCTTTTGGGAAACACAGCGAAGCATCGCGTCTGAATTGGACCGGTATCAAAGCCAAACCGCGTGAAAAAGGCTTTTACAAAGGGATGCTGCCAATCATGGAAGACATTTTGAAGCGAGACCGCAACAAGAATATTTTGAAGTTTGCAGATGCCAGAGAGTGCAGTTCCTGTGGTGGAGAGCGTTTGGGCGTGTTGGCTAGAGCGGCAAGGTGGAATTCCTTTTCCATTGCGTACATCACTTCATGGCCCTTGGAAGAGCTGTTAAAGAGAATGAACAACGCCGTTACTAACAAAGAAGGTGAAGCGCGAATCGTTCAACGTATTGTAGCAACTCTTGAAGAACTTGTTTCACTTGGTTTTCAGAGCCACTGCTTAAAGCTATCAGCTGCTGAGCTTGCCCAGGGCGAAATTCAACGTTTGAGGCTGGTCAATCAACTGAGAAGTGGTCTGAGCAACATGCTGTACGTTTTCGATGAACCAGGAGCAGGGCTTCATCCTGCTTACCAGCGTGTCCTCATTGATAAGTTTAAGCACCTCGTTTCCAAAGGGAATTCGGTCATCTTGGTGGAGCACGGCAAGACTTTCATTGAACAAGCTGATTGGATTGTAGAAATTGGGCCGTTAGCAGGAGAACGAGGCGGTCAAGTACTTCATAACTGTTCGTTCGAATCCTTCATTAGAACGGCTGAAATAGCCAAGTCACCAAGTGCCACACAACAGGTGTTTTTGGAGAGAAAACCCCTGATGAGGTCTCGTCATCAAGAACAACCGAAGGCAATAGAAATGAACGGAATACAACTGTTGCCAGCCAGGCTGAACGTCTTGGCAACGGATGTGTCAGCACCTAAGCTTCAGGAAATTCTTCGTTCCATTGAAGCCTCAGGAGAGCCATTCTTTCACGTCAATAGAAAGCCAATAGGGAAAACACCAAGAAGCAATCCTGCTACGTATACAGGTCTTGCAGATGAATTGCGCAATGAATTCGCCAAGCTCAAAGAATCGAAAACGCGTGGTTTAAAAAAGTCTCACTTTTCTTTTAATACCAAGGGTGGAAGGTGTGAAACATGTGAAGGTGCTGGTAAAACAGTTATCGGCATGAGTTACTTGGGCAAAATAGAAGTAACATGCGAAACATGTAATGGCAAACGTTTCAAGGAAGAAGTACTCCAGGTTCAATTGGAGGGGCTGTCCATTGCTGACATGTATGACTTAAGCATTGAAGAGGCGCATGAATCACTCAAGAACTTTCCTAAAATCACTTCATACCTTGAACAGCTGATTGCGTTAGGAATTGGTTACCTGAAATTGGGACAGTCTTCGTCTACACTTTCTGGTGGCGAAGCACAGCGATTAAAACTAGCCACTAGATTGTTTCGGAAGGAGCAAGGGTGGCTATTTCTGGAAGAACCTACTTCAGGCCTTCATGAACATGACCTGGAATCGATTATCCATGCGTTTGATCAATTGTGTTTGGCTGGTAATACCATCGTAGCTGTTGATTACAATCGTCGAATGCTCGATGAAGCTGATCATGTGGTCGAATTAACTCGATCTGGCGAGGTGCTGTTTCAAGGAAAAGGAAGTAACCTTCAAGAAAGCAATCGAAGCGAATTGGGCAACGTATTCTTTCACAATCACAGGGAGAATCGTGCTGAAGCTAAGGCATCGGATTCAATCACATTGCAAGGGTGCACCACGCATAACCTTAAAGGCGTTGATGTTTCGTTCCGATCTGGAGCAATTACAGTCGTAACAGGGAAATCAGGGAGTGGTAAATCTTCTCTCGTAGCAAGGACGTTGCATGACCTTTCAACGTCCTTGTACTTAAGCGGAC